>NZ_RZRW01001060.1:0-1173 GCF_003998745.1 Mesorhizobium sp. M7A.F.Ca.US.014.04.1.1
TTTCCCCCCGGCGGTTTGGCGGCCCGCCACGTCAAACCTTCGACCATCCAAGAGGCCCACTGCCATGTCAAACCCAACAGTCGTCGGCTTTTCCGGCAACATCACCAGGCCGTCAAAGACGCGCGCCTTCGTCGATCTGGTCGCCAGGGACATCGCCGCCAGCCACGGCCTATCGGCGAGCACCTATGATATCGAGGATCTCGGGCCGTCGCTGGGAACGGCGAAATGGGCCCGCGATCTCGACGGCCAGGCGCACGCGATCCTGGAACAAATCCTCGCCGCCGACGTGCTTGTCGTGGGCTCGCCGACCTACAAGGGCAGCTATACCGGCCTGTTCAAGCATTTCTTCGACCTGATCGATCCGGCGGCATTGCGGGGAAAGCCCATCGTGCTGACGGCGACCGGCGGTGGCGAGCGCCATGCCTTGATCGTCGAGCATCAGCTGCGGCCGCTGTTCGGCTTCTTCGAGGCCTTTGCGCTGCCCACCGCCGTCTACGCCACCGACAAGGATTTCACCGACGGCGTGCTGCGCTCCGAGGCGATCCTTAAGCGTGCGGCGCAGGCGGTCGACGAGGTCGGCTTTGTGCTGGCCAATCGTTCGGCAGGCCGGATCGCCGCTGAATAGCCTGTCGTCAGCCAGATTGAACTGAACGAAATCCGTGAGGGCAGCGCCCCCGCTTACGCGCAATTTACGACCGACCGCTAAAACCGTTCCTGTCTGATTCGTCTGGGACAGGAACGTCATGAGCAAAGCCCTCACATCCTTCGCATTGGTCGCCGTGCTGACCGCCTTGCTCATGGCGTTGAGCCTGGCTGTCGCCAGGCACGGCTATCCCTATGGCGCGATCGGCGTCAGGCGCCTTGACGGCATTGCCGACGCCGGCGTGTTCATCCCGATTGCCGCCGTCTATTTCTTCAGCGCGATGCTGATGATGATCCTGCCGATAAGGGCGGCCGGTATCGTCCTGACCCATGCCGCCGATGCCCTTTTCTGGACCGTGATCGCACTGTTTGCGACCATCGTCGGCTGTATGGTCGCCAGATGGGCGTTCGGGCAGGGCAGCGCCGTGTGGACATTGCTGAACTGGCGGTTCCTGTTTGCCGCGGCGATCGTCGGTTGTCACTTTGTCATGAACGAGTTGCGCCGCAACGTGCTGCTGCGCAGCCTGTTCT
>NZ_RZRW01001061.1:0-1170 GCF_003998745.1 Mesorhizobium sp. M7A.F.Ca.US.014.04.1.1
CGACGTGCTTTGTTCAAGGTCGTCAAGCGGCGTTTCGGCCGCCGTAGCGCCGCACGCGGATATTGGCCTGCTCAGCTTGTCCGGCAAAACCTTCCAGCATGCACAACCTCGAGCAATATTCGCCGACCAGTCCACTGGCCTCGTCGGTGAGGATCCGCTGGTATGTGCAGGTCTTGAGAAATTTGCCGACCCACAGTCCGCCAGTATAGCGGGCTGCTTTCTTGGTCGGCAGCGTGTGGTTCGTGCCGATGACCTTGTCGCCAAATGCCACATTGGTGCGAGGCCCAAGGAACAAGGCGCCGTAGTTGGTCATGTTGTTCAAGAAGTAATCGGGGTCGCTCGTCATGACCTGCACATGCTCGGAAGCGATGCGGTCCGCCTCGCGCACCATCTCCTCATCGGACTCACACACGATCACTTCGCCGTAGTCTGCCCAGGCCTTGCCGGCGAGTTCCGCTGTCGGCAACCGCAGAAGCTGCCGTTCGACTTCGGCCATGGTTGCCCGGGCGAGCTTCTCGGAGGTGGTAAGCAAGACGGCGGGCGAGGTGGGCCCATGCTCGGCCTGGCCGAGGAGATCGGTTGCGCAGATCTCGCCGTCGACGCTTTCGTCGGCGATGATCAGTGTTTCGGGCGGGCCGGCGAAGAGGTCGATACCGACGCGGCCGAAGAGCTGGCGCTTGGCTTCGGCGACAAATGCATTGCCGGGACCGACCAGCATGTCGACCGGGGCGATAGTACCGGTGCCGAGCGCCATGGCGGCTACTGCCTGCACACCGCCAAGCACGTAGATTTCGTCGGCACCGCCCAGATGCATGGCGGCGACGATCGCCGGATGCGGGCCGCCGTGGAAAGGCGGTGCGCAGGCAATCACGCGCTTCACGCCGGCTACGCGCGCCGTGACCACGCTCATATGAGCCGAAGCAACCATCGGATATTTGCCGCCGGGCACATAACAGCCAACGGCATTGACTGGAATGTTGCGGTGGCCGAGTACGACGCCGGGCAGGGTCTCGACTTCGATATCCCTGATGGAATCGCGCTGATGCTGGGCAAAATTGCGCACTTGCGCCTGGGCGAAGCGGATGTCTTCGAGATCGCGTGGAGCAACCGCGGACAGGGCTTTTTCAATGTCCTGCTCGGAAAGGCGAAAGCTTTCTGGCGACCAGTTGT
>NZ_RZRW01001062.1:0-1169 GCF_003998745.1 Mesorhizobium sp. M7A.F.Ca.US.014.04.1.1
CGCTTGATCGGCAAGCCGGTGACCGAATTGCCGTCGCCCATGCGGTCGCTCGATTTCATTCCGCCGAAGCGGCAGCCTCGCGTGGTTGGACCCGACCACTTCGTGATCGAGTGACAGGCTCTAAAGGGCGCTTCAGATGGACGCCTTTGGACGAATCCGAGCAAGGCGCTTCCCTATACCGATGGAGAATTCGATGAACACATATGCTGAGCAGTTCCAAATTGGAGTGAAGGCGGCGTCCTTTTTACGACAGGACAAAAAACTCCTTATCGATGGAAAATGGGTGCCGGCTCGGTCCGGGAAGGTTTTCGACACATATGATCCGGGCACGGGACGCGTAATTGCGCAGGTTCCGGAGGGCGACACCAAGGATATCGACATGGCCGTCAAAGCTGCCCGGCGGGCCTTTGAAGAAGGCCCATGGAGCCGCATCACGCCCAGCGAGCGTGGACGTCTCATCTGGAAACTCGCGGATCTGCTGGAACAGAACGCCGATGAACTGGCCGAACTGGAGGTTCTCAACAATGGCAAGCCGCTTGCCAATGCTAGGAATTCAGACGTTGCGCTCAGCGTAGATATGTTCCGCTACATGGCGGGCTGGGCGACCAAGATCACGGGGGAAACCATTTCGATCTCGGCGCCGGACAAGTACCATGCCTTCACCGTGCGTGAGCCGGTCGGGGTCGTCGGGCAGATCATTCCGTGGAATGCGCCACTGCTCATGCTGGCCTGGAAGGTCGCTCCGGCGCTGGCCACCGGCTGCACGATCGTGCTCAAGCCGGCAGAGCAGACCCCGCTGACAGCGCTGCGCTTCGGCGAACTGGCCCAGGAGGCCGGCATTCCCGCTGGCGTGATCAACATCGTGACCGGTTTTGGGCCGACGGCGGGCGCGGCGATCGCCTCACACCCGCAGATCGACAAGGTTGCCTTTACGGGTTCCAGCGAAATCGGTCGTATAATCGTCAGGGCCGCCGCTGGCAATTTGAAGAAAGTGTCGCTCGAACTGGGAGGGAAGTCGCCCGTTATCGTCTTTCCCGATGCTGACATGTCGGTTGCCATTCCCGGTGTCACGCAGGGCATTTTTGCCAATAGCGGCCAGGTCTGCACTGCGGGATCGCGACTGTTCGCCCATAAGAAAGTGTTTGACCAGATCGTGGATGGGATCGGCC
>NZ_RZRW01001063.1:0-1167 GCF_003998745.1 Mesorhizobium sp. M7A.F.Ca.US.014.04.1.1
ATTGCTGTCCTCCTCGAACAGCCAGCTTCCCATCAATAGGTTGTCTCCGCAACGCGCGCTGATTCAGGAGTGTGATTCATGACCCGCTACGCCACCGTCATCACCGATGCTGACGGCCGGGAAATCGTCAGCGCCATCGGCGAATTCGCAGGCACTGCGCCGCACCCACACCTGGGGCGTGGCGAGCAGGTCGCATCCGGCGTAGAAATCGGCATGGTGCAGGATGGGGCCGGGCCGATAGCAAGTTGCGCGGCTACAATCTCGTCGAGCTCAAAATCGGTAACCTGGTTTTAGGGCTGGAACCCCAGAAGGTCGGCACTCTGTCAGGCGGCGCCGGACTCCTGGCCGCGCTCAGAGCGGGCAAAGTCGCGGGCTGCGGCAGTGCCTGCGGGAAAGCCGCTGCGATCGCTGTAGTCGCGCGGCTTGGTCCCCCTGCGAGAGTGGCGCGCGGTGACGCCTTTCGCACCGATGATGTCGAGCAAAGCGATGCCGGCGACCACGGCAAGCGCAATGCCCACGTTGTCGCGCTTTGGATTGTCATGCCGATAAGCTGACAGCAACGTCGCGATGTCCAGGCCGTCGCCAGCCACCCGGCTCCAAAGCCCAGCCTGCTTGTCCACGGAAAGCGAGAGTATGCCGCTGCTTATCTCCCGCGCCCCATAGGCTCGGATGAGATCTTGCTTGCCGCTCATGCCGAGCGCACCGGCAATCCGCTCGGCACCAACCAGCTCGACGACACCCAGCGCGATGCTGAACCAGCCGAGCTTGCGAGCAAGGCCGTCGAAGGCACCGACCACACTCGGCCCGGCCTGCAGCACTTTGGGATCGCCAGGCGATCGGGTGATGTTGGTGAGTTTAGCGACCACGTTCATGACGATTCCCTACGGTTTCAAAACAACCTTGATGCAGCTGTCCTGCTTGTCGCGGAACACCTTGTACATCTCGGGTCCCTGCTCGAGCCCGACGGTATGGGTGATGACGAAGGAAGGGTCGATCTGGCCGTCCACGATGCGGCGCAGCAGATCCTCGGTCCAACGGGTGACATGGGTCTGCCCCATGCGGAAGGTGAGGCCCTTGTTCATCGCCTGTCCCATCGGAATCTTGTCGACCAGCCCGCTGTAGACGCCGGGGATCGAGATCACGCCGGCCGGCCGGCAGACATAGATC
>NZ_RZRW01001064.1:0-1164 GCF_003998745.1 Mesorhizobium sp. M7A.F.Ca.US.014.04.1.1
GGTTAAGGCCGTCTTGCCAGCTCTTGTCAGCGCGTCGGCGCGCGATAATTTTTGTGGGGAAGGGACTTCGATCAAAAGGAGCCGACGATGGAACACCAAACTATCAGCCAACTGCAGACAATTGCAGCTGTAGAACCCCTGTCGACATACCCGATCATGACCCGCCAACAGCGCATCGAGCGCTGGGCTGAGTTGCTGGAACAACATCCCGAGCGACGCCTGAGAGCGCTTATCGGCACTGAGTATCTGAAGCGGGAAGCTCGCGACGCGGCGCGCGGCGAGGGCTCGCCGATTACAGTGGCCTTCGAGGACCCGCTACTGCGTGCGTTAGGCCTGAAGGATGACACCTATGGGGAAGCAAAGCGCTTCTTCGAACTGTCTGACGGGGAATTGCATGGCATCGTCTGCAGTTGCCATGTCGGAACCATGTTCAGAGGGCAGTGGGCTGCCGCTAGAGTCCGCCGGTCGCTCGGAGGGAACAGGTTTCTCAAGTGGCTTAGAGAGAGAATGTGGCACTGAGGTCGCCAAGGACGGCGATTGAAGCTCGTTCCGAGATGAACGACTGGCGCGCCAGCGCTCCGCCGTGGTGACGACGGGGTTCGGCCCCAAAGTTGTCACGCAGACGGGTGGGCGCTCTACTTCCGGTGCGTTCCAGGCAAGGCTGCATTCCCAGGGGCAGGATTCTGGGCTTCTCTTTGCGGCTAACATCACGACGTGAAGACGTCGATCGCTCGGCCCTCTGTTGCGCTAACCTCCGCGGCGCCTGGCCTGAATGGCAGCAAAAGTCACTGGGCGAAAATCCCAGGCGTCGACCCCGACATCGTGCTGGCGCGTCATTGGCTTCAGCCGGCCATGAGAATGGCCGTGCAGGTTTATTGAATTCTTGCCGATCTGGTTCCAGGTGCGGAACGGGTAGTGGCAAAGAACCAGGAAACTGCCCTCGACAGTTAGCTCCTTGTAGTGTTGCACGCTAGCCCAAGCCGAAGCGCCGAGCGTTACCACGCCGTCGTTGTTGCCGATGATCAGGTGCTTGGTGCCGTGGAGACGGGACAGCAGCGAAGACACTGTCTCGGCAGATCCCTTGGCGAAGTCGCCGAGGTGCCAAACCTCGTCGCTTGGAGCAACAGTCTCGTTCCAAAGTTCAATCAGTGCTTGGTACTGCCC
>NZ_RZRW01001065.1:0-1160 GCF_003998745.1 Mesorhizobium sp. M7A.F.Ca.US.014.04.1.1
GTCCTCGTCAACGCCGCGGAGCGGCGAGGTGAATCGGGCAATCTGCGGTTCATCCGCATCACCGTCTTCAATGCGTCCGACCGCCGCCGCTATGAACGAGAGCTTCTGGAAGCGCGCCGCACTGCAGAGCGGGCCAACGCCGAACTGCTTAAACTCCCATACACTCGAACGTCGCGTGGCCGAGGCGGCCGAGGTCGCCTGAAGAGCGAGCGGGCACTTCACCAGGCGCACAAAATGGAGGCGGTTGGCCAACTGACCGCCGGCGTCGCCCATGATTTTAATAACATGCTCTCAGTCATTGTGTCGTCGCTCGGGCTACTCGAGAGGCGGCTTGCAAACGGCGAGGACGTTTCCCGGTTTGTTTCCTCCGCAAACCCGGTTTGTTTCCTCCGCAAACTTAGACTAGCGCTGGGCCTCTGAGTTCGCCTCACCGAGCGCGCAATTCAATCTATAGGTTCACGGACGCAACGGCTTGTTCTTGTGCATCGCAGCAACGATATTGCTGCATGTGCGTTGTGCAGGACCGTGCCATTCCGGCGCACAAGGACACCGACTTGCGAAATATATCCGATACGATCGCTCGCCTGAGCGCGATGCACGCGCGGCCAGCAGCTGGATCCGGAGAACGGAACGACGCTCACTTGTCCGAAATTACAGGGTTCGGGTCCAATCCCGGAGCCTTGCGCGCGAGGCTTTATCTTCCGAAGAACCTGGCCCGGCAGGCGGCGCTGGTCGTCGTGCTGCATGGCTGCACCCAGAAAGCGGCCAGCTATGATCATGGCTCCGGCTGGAGCGAGCTCGCCGCCGAGCATGGTTTTGCGGTGCTGTTCCCCGAGCAGCAGCGCGCCAACAACCCCAATCTTTGCTTCAACTGGTTTGTACCAGGCGATATCAGGCGCGACAGCGGCGAGGCACTGTCCATTCGCCAGATGATCGAGGCGGCAGTGGTTACGCATGGCCTCGATCGCAAGAGGATCTTTCTCACCGGTCTGTCCGCCGGCGGCGCTATGGCGGCGGTGATGCTGGCGGACTATCCCGAACTGTTTGCCGGCGGCGCGATCATTGCCGGGCTCGCCTATGGAAGTGCCTCGACGATCTCCGCAGCCTTCGACCGCATGCGCGGCCATGGCGGTCCGTCCCCAGCCGACCTCCAGCGGCTG
>NZ_RZRW01001066.1:0-1155 GCF_003998745.1 Mesorhizobium sp. M7A.F.Ca.US.014.04.1.1
GGTCCTGCAGGGCCGCGTCCGCATCGGCTGCCTTGTTGGCCGCGTCTGTGTCTACGAGCACGGATGCCTCATTGGTCATCACCTCCTTGAGGATCGCGGCGACGGACTTCCGCTTTGCAAACCACTGGCGGCGGATCTTCGTCAGCAGCCTGGTCGCATCGGTCTTGTCGAGCAGGATCGCCCGCGTAGACCAGCGGTAGGGGAAGGCAAGCGCATTGAGATCGTCGAGGATCCCCGGAAAGGTGGTAGTCGGGAACCCGATGATGGTCAGCGTGCGCAGATGTGTGTCGCCCAGTCGCGGCTCCAGTCCACCGGCAAGCGGCTGGTCGACCAGAAGTGCGTCGAGATGCATCGGTGTTTCCGGAACACGGACACGATGACGCCTGGTCGAGACCGTCGAGTGCAGGTAGGTCAGTGTCTCGCCGTCATCGAGCCATGCAGCTTCCGGAACAAAGCCTTCGACCAGATCCAGCACACGGTCAGTACGGTCGACGAAGCTCTTTAGCAGTTCCCGTGGATCGACGCCGGTCTTTTCCCGGCCTTCGTAAAGCCAGTTCTCCATCCGCGAGACATCCTCGGCCGGCGGAAGCCAAACGAAGCTGAGAAAATAGCTGCTCTCGAACAGCTCTCCGTTTGGTTGACGGCTCCACTGCAACGATCCCCGGCCGTTGGCACTTTCGAACTGCTCGCGCCGTTCGATGTCGAGAAGCGCCGATGCGGAATCCGGAAACCGGCTGTCCGGATATGTGGCAGCGGGGTTGCGCTGCGCTTCGATGAAGATCGCCCCCCCCGAGCCTAGACGGCGGAGAGCGCCGTTCAGCCGAGCGGTTGTGCCGACGAGTTCCGCCGGCGTGGCAGAATCCAGATCGGGACCGCGGAACCGGGCGGTTCTCTGGAAGCTGCCATCCTTGTTGAGCACCACGCCTGGTGCAAGCAGTGCTGCCCAGGGAAGATAGTCGGCGAGGCTGGACGGGCGTCTGCGGTATTCGGCGAGATTCATCATTCACAAACCCTCAGCAGCCGAAATGCGCGGGATAGCGAAGGTGCCGGCGAACGACGTCGACGAACTGCGCGTCGCGCTTGGCCGCCCAGACGGCGGCGAAATGACCGATCGCCCAGATGGCGAGACCTGCAATCCAAAGACGCAGACCAAGC
>NZ_RZRW01001067.1:0-1150 GCF_003998745.1 Mesorhizobium sp. M7A.F.Ca.US.014.04.1.1
ATTGTACCTCAATCACTCCGAGCCAAGACACTGGACGCCGGCCGAGGTTGCTCTGGTTTCGGAAGTGGCTGACCGGACGCGCACCGCAATTGAACGGCTTCGTGCGGAGAAGGCCCTGCGTGAAAATGCCGAGCGCCTGGCCTTTCTGGATCGCCTCGGCAGAGAGATATCCCCGGCGACAGATGCCGACGCTGTCATGGAGGTCACCACCCGTCTACTTGGCGAACATCTAGGCGTTTCGATTTGCGCCTACGCTGACATGGAGCCGGACCAGGACCACTTCACCATTCGCGGCGACTGGAGCGCTCCTGGCTCGCCTAGCATCAGGGGATACTACAGTCTTGCCGATTTCGGTCGCCTCGCTGTTGGCAATCTGACCGCCAATCGGCCGCTCGTCATCAACGACAATCTCGAGGAAATTGCGCCCGAGGAAGCAAAGACCTTTCAGGACATCGGCATAACGGCAACGATCTGCATGCCCTTGGTCAAGCAAGGCCGGCTGGCTGCGCTAATGGCCGTTCACGACACGCAGCGCCGCGTCTGGTCGCAGCGCGAACTGTCCTTGCTGGCGGAGGTGACAGAGCGGTCATGGGCTCACATCGAGCGCGTCCGCTCGGAACAGGCTGCCCGAGCGAGCGAGGAGCGGCTAAGGCTAGCGACCGATGCGGCCGCTATCGGAACGTGGGACTATGATCCCATCACAAGGGTGCTGCGTTGGGACGACCGATGCAAAGCTCTCTTCGGTCTGCCACCTGAGGCGGAGGTGACATATGAGAGCGCGTTCCTGGCCGGTCTCCATCCAGAAGACCGTGAACGGGCGGATGAGGCCGTACGCCGGGCGCTCGCGCCGGGCGAGTCTTCCCGCTACGACATCGAATATCGGACGATCGGGCTGCGCGACGGAAAGGAGCGTTGGATAGCTGCAACGGGCGAATCTCTTTTCCGGTCCGGACGCGCGGTGCGTTTCATCGGCACCGTCATGGATATTACCGCGCGAAAGCGGGTGGAGAACCAGCTTCAGATGATGAATGCGACTGCCGCCGCCGTGGCAGCCGAGCTGGACGTGGAGCGCATTGTCCAGATTGTCACCGACGCTGGCGTCGCGCTGTCAGGCGCGCAATTCGGAGCTTTTTTCTACAATGTCCTCGAT
>NZ_RZRW01001068.1:0-1146 GCF_003998745.1 Mesorhizobium sp. M7A.F.Ca.US.014.04.1.1
CCCGCCGGCAGCGTATGGCCGGCGGAGACGAACGAGCCGGATTCGGCGGCTACGACGCCGATCTTGACAATGTTGTCTTCGGCCCACGCAGGATGAGCTAGCGCGCCAAGGCACAGGGCCGCGCCCATTTTAAGAACGGTGTTCAATTTGAGATCCTCCCGACTCCAAATGATTGCAGTCTTACAGGGTTGTCATACAACCCTGTAATCTGGTAAATCTTACAGAGAGGGATGTCAATCGCATTGCCATGGCTCCCCGAAATCAGAATCGCAGAGCCGGAATTGCCGGCAAAGCCGCAGTCAGGAACAGCAAGATGCAAGCACGGAAATTCGGCCGCACCGGCACATCAGTCAGCGAAGTCGGTTTTGGCTCATGGGCGATCGGCGCCGCCTGGGGCGAGGTCAATGACGACGACGCGGTGGCCGCCTTGCATGCAGCCCTCGACGCCGGCGTCACCTTCATCGACACGGCGGACGTCTACGGCGATGGCCGCTCGGAGAAGCTGATCGCCAGGGTGATGAAGGAACGGGGCGGTGAGCGGCCGTTTATCGCCACCAAGGCCGGAAAGCGGCTGCCGTCACAAACGGTCGAGGGCTTCAACCAGAAGAACCTGGCCGACTGGGTCGACCGCAGCCTCAAATATCTCGAGGCCGACACGCTCGACCTCGTGCAACTGCATTGCCCACTGACCGACCTCTATTACCACCCTGAAGTGTTCGAGCGCCTCGACCGGCTGGTCGAGCAAGGCAAGATCCGCAATTATGGCGTCAGCGTCGAGCGCGTCGAAGAAGCGCTGAAGGCGATGCAATATCCCGGCGTCGTCAGCGTGCAGATCATCTTCAATGCCTTCCGCCAGCGACCGGCGGAATTGTTCTTCGATCAGGCGAAAAAGCACGACGTGGCCATCATTGCCCGCGTGCCCCTGGCCAGCGGCCTGCTGTCGGGCAAGTTCAAGGCCGACACCAAATTCGAGACCACCGACCACCGCCTGTTCAACCGCAACGGCGAGGCCTTCGATGTCGGCGAGACGTTTTCGGGCGTGCCTTATGAGGTAGGCCTGGCGGCGGTCGAGCGCATCCGACCGATGGTTTCCGGCAACACGACGATGGCGAAATTCGCGCTGCGCTGGATCTTGATGTTCGACGC
>NZ_RZRW01001069.1:0-1146 GCF_003998745.1 Mesorhizobium sp. M7A.F.Ca.US.014.04.1.1
GCGGCGATGTCGGAGGCCGCGGCCTCGATCGCCGCCGCTTCTGTCTCGGATGTACGGAGTGGAGCCTGCGTCATGTCAGCTCATGTGCCTCAGCCAAGTCACGAGATAGGCTGCGGCCGAAGCCACGGTCAAGACCCCGGACAGCAATATGAGAACCGGCCTCAGCGGGTCGAGATGAACCGACAGGGCAAGCTCACCCAGCACAACCGCCGCCAGCACGATCTGGATGGCGGTGTTGGCCTTCGACACGAAAAGCGGTTTCATCTCGACCGGATGGGCCATGACGGCGGACAGCAGGACCGCGCAGACGATCAACGCGTCGCGCGACACCATGGTGACGACCAGCCACAGCGGCAATTGCCCGATGAGGCCCATGACCACGAACACCGAAACCAGCAGCAGCTTGTCGGCGATCGGATCGAGATAGGCGCCGAGCGTGGACTGCTGATTGAAACGGCGGGCGATGAAGCCATCGACGCCGTCCGAAATGCCGGCGACGAGGAACCCGGCAAAAGCCCAGTCCCAGCGCGCCTGCAGCATCGCCAGCACCACCGCCGGCACCAGGACAAGGCGCAGGATGGTGATCAGGTTGGGGATGGTCAAATGCCTGGCACCTCCTCTTGGTCGGAGATAGATGATGAAGATGGCGGGTGGCAACAAGGGAGGAGCTGCCGATCTCCCCGCACGGGAGCGGCCTTCAGCTTGGCTTTCGCCAATCACGAGCGCCTGTACGTGCGCGCTGTCCACGGTTTTGTAGGCCGAGATGGCCGTTATCCTTGCGGACAGAAACCGTTCATGCGAAGAGCCCGCGACAAGGAAAATTGCTGAACGGGCACCAGAAATGAGCAAGCGCGACGTGAACAAGCGCAAGAACGGGCTCACCTATGCCGAGGCCGGTGTCGATATCGATGCCGGCAATCTCATGGTCGAGAAGATCAAGCCGCTGGTGCGCGCGACGCGCCGGCCGGGCGCCGATGGCGAGATCGGCGGTTTCGGCGGCCTGTTCGACCTCAAGGCGGCCGGGTTTACCGATCCGGTGCTGGTGGCGGCCAATGACGGCGTCGGCACCAAGCTCAAGATCGCCATCGATGCCGGCAAGCACGACACGATCGGCATCGACCTCGTCGCCATGTGCGTCAACGACAT
>NZ_RZRW01000107.1:0-12954 GCF_003998745.1 Mesorhizobium sp. M7A.F.Ca.US.014.04.1.1
ACACCATAGCGCACGACAATTTCCAGATAACCATTGTGGAAGACGTTTAAGATCATGGGATGATAGGTTCTGTTCTCCCACTCGGTCAGCCAGCTGGAACTGGCTCCGAAGATCGGGTGGCGTTTCCAGATATCGATCGCATCCGCCCACAGCATCAGCCTTTCCTTGGCTGCAAGCGGAACCGCATCGCTCGCGATGGCGCGGTCGAATGCGGGAAGGACGCCATGCCTGAACACATCCGGAACCAGGGTTTTGACGAAGGTCATGGTGTCGCCGGCGGTGGACGAGAAGATGTTGTGTGTTGCGACAATGCCGGCCGCCACGATCGCCAGCACGCCACCCGAAACCAACAGTTCGCGGCGATGGCCTCTCGCCAGGGTCATGACCGTCAACAGGAGCAGCGCAAGCGCAAGCGCAAGCCACACGCCCTTTGACCGCATCTCGATGATATTGACGACGGCAAGCAGCAGGACGGCTGTCGACAGCGCCCAATAAAGGTTCTTGGTTGCTTTCCCGAGGTCCGTTCTCTGGGCCGTGTAAGCCATGAATTGCAGCGTGCAGAGGAAGATGAAACCGGCCGCCACCGACGCGTGGATGGGATTGTTGAAAAGCCACGGGGCCGGTTGGATATCCTGAAACATGTTCGAACAGGCGGTGTCCGCCGCCAGGAAGACAAGACTGAGGATCATGAACCAGAGGACCAGCCGTGCGGGCTGCCTGACAAACAGCAGAAAGGCGAATCCGGTCGTCGCATAGAACAGCGGAAACATGTAAATGCCTTCGGCGCCACCCAACTGGTGGGTGCCGAAATAGACGATCGCCAGTCGGATGAAGACATAGAGCGACCAGCCCAGACACAGGAAGCCGACCCAACCGATCAGTGGTTTGCTGTAGGTCCACAAATCCACCCTGAACCAGCGGATGACCGCGACCAGGGCCAGCGCCAGGCCCGCATAGCGGTAGGTGTCTGCCTCGCGCCACACCGCGGAAACCATGGCGAGAACGGCGAGTGCCGCAAGCAACAGAAGCAAGGTGTGGCGCGGCGCGTTGTCCTTGGCATAGTCCAGGGTATCTCGCGGCAAAGGGGGCCGCAGCAGGACGTGATGCAGGCGGCGCAGCTCGTCACTGGCCCGCAACACCCCGGCACGTAGCCGGCTCGGCCCCCCCAACCTTGCGGATTTGTAGCTTCCCGAGGGACCGGCTATGCCGGAGATCTCGCTGCTGGCGGCGAAGCCAAGCACGTTTTGGCGGGCCGAATAGACCTTCAGACCGGTATCCCAAAAGCGTTCGAGCGCGACGTCCCATGGCATTTTCATGACGGCGAGCGCCGACAACAGACCCTGCGCGCCCTCCCGCGTCACCAGATAGGCGGCGGCCGAGCCTTGCGGGCCATGCAGCGCACGACCGATCTCGTCGCCTTCCGCCGTCTCGACGGCGCGCATGAAGAAGCTGATGCGATGGTTGATCAGTTTGATGACGTCGAAATCCGGCACCGCCGCGATGACGGCCTCGATGCGCCGCATGGTGTCTTCGCTGAAGAGGACGTCGTCCTCGACGATCAGGCCATGGGCGCTGCCACCGGCCACGAACGTTTCCAGCGCCTGGATATGGCTGCGGTAACAGGCATATTCGCCGGAAAGGATGTCGCGCCCGCTCAGCTTGCGTGCGGCTGGCAGATCGATCTCCGTCCAGGCCTCTTTGGCAAGCGCATGGCCGTCGACGGCGGCAATGCGCTGCAAGGTCAGGCCTGCCGCTTCGGCGCTGGCGAGCAATTCGCTCCAGCGCTGGGTCTCGCGATCGAGGTTGATGGCGAAGATAGGAAGGTTCATTGAAGTTCCATGTTGAGCCGCCACCCACCCGGCCGACCTATGTATGGAAAGAAGGAGATGTTCAAGGCGACACTATCCAGATCATGTGCAAGACCTGAATTTGCCGCGACGGCTTTGGCTCATCTGAATTTATGACACAATCGAACTGTTAGCCGATCGGCTTCATGGAAGATCGCAAAGGTACTCTCGGTCCTAAGTGTCCGGAACGGACCTGAGCGGGATGGCTGGGGCGCCAGGATTCGAACCTGGGAATGTCGGTACCAAAAACCGATGCCTTACCACTTGGCGACGCCCCAATTGCCGTCAGAGTCGCTTGTGCGGCGCGTTATTAGCAGAGCAGCCAAAAAGCACAATGCCCCATGAATGGTGGTGAGAACGCCTGTTTGGGCAGCAAAAGCAACGCCACCAGACGGCACCAGCTGGCTATTCGGACCACACCGCCATCTCGTTGCCGGCCGGATCGGCAAAGTGGAAACGGCGGCCGCCAGGGAACGCGAAGATCGGTTTGACGACCGTGCCGCCGGCGTTTTCGACAGCCTCGAGGGTCGCCTCCAGATCCCTGCTGTACAGCACCGGCAGCGGCTTCGATGGCGCTTCGGCGGCGTCGGCCTGAAAACCCCCGTCCAGGCCTTCGGCAAAGGCCGAATAGGTCGGCCCATAGTCAGTGAACGACCAGGCAAAGGCGGAACTGTAGAAGGCCTTCAGCCGGTCCAGCGTTCCGCCCGTAGCCGGCATTTCCAGATAGTCGAGTTTTCCGGACAGTTTCATAGCCACCTCTTTGTTCACTGTATGTTCTACTCCAGAATCCCCGGCATAGCAAACCTTTTTGCCGCATCCTGAGGCACGGCTTTGCTTAATCGATTGTAGTGGCCGGGCGGCTTTGCCGACGCCTTGCCTTTCGCACTGCAGCATCATATCGCTCCAAGGGCGGACCGGCGGAACTTTCCGTTTCGCCAATCTTTCCAATCTCCTGCAACCGGAGAGCGATGCATGACCAAATGGGTTTTCACCTTTGGCGATGGTGCGGCGGAGGGCCGTGCAAGCGACAAGAATCTCCTGGGCGGCAAAGGCGCCAACCTAGCCGAGATGTGCAGCCTGGGGCTGCCGGTGCCGCCGGGCTTCACCATCACCACGGAGGTCTGCAACGCCTACTACGCCAACGGCCGTATTTATCCGGCCGGGTTGGAAGCCGATGTCGCGGTCGCGCTCGATCACATCGGCCGGCTGACCGGTCGTCGGTTCGGCGACCCGTCGAAACTGCTGCTGGTGTCGGTGCGTTCTGAGGGACACCGTCCTCAATCTCGGCCTGAACGACGAGACGGTCGAGGCGCTGGCCGCCGATTCCGGCGATGCGCGCTTTGCCTATGACAGCTACCGCCGCTTCATCCAGATGTATTCCGATGTCGTCATGGGTCTCGACCACGAAGTGTTCGAGGAAATCCTGGAGGACCAGAAGGGCGGGCTCGGGCACGAGCTCGACACCGAACTGACGGCGCTCGAATGGCAGGGCGTCATCGCGCTCTACAAGGCCAAAGTCGAGGAAGAGCTTGGCAGGCCGTTTCCGCAGGATCCGCATGAGCAGCTCTGGGGCGCGATATCAGCCGTGTTCTCGAGCTGGATGAACAACCGCGCCATCACCTATCGCCGCCTGCACGATATTCCCGAAAGCTGGGGCACGGCGGTCAACGTCCAGGCCATGGTGTTCGGCAATATGGGCGAAACCTCGGCCACCGGCGTTGCCTTCACGCGCAACCCATCGACCGGCGAAAAGATGCTCTATGGCGAGTTCCTGGTGAACGCGCAGGGCGAGGACGTCGTTGCCGGCATCCGCACGCCGCAGAACATCACCGAAGCGGCGCGTATCGCAGCAGGCTCGGACAAGCCGTCGCTGCAGAAGCTGATGCCTGACGCGTTCCAGTCCTTCGTCACCATCTCCGATAGTCTGGAGAAGCACTACCGCGACATGCAGGATCTCGAATTCACCATCGAGCGCGGCAAATTGTGGATGCTGCAGACCCGCTCCGGCAAGCGCACCGCCAAGGCGGCGCTGAAAATTGCCGTCGAGATGGCGCGCGACAGGCTCATCACGAAAGAGGAAGCCGTTGCCCGTATCGACCCGGCCTCGCTCGACCAGTTGCTGCATCCCACCATCGACCCCAAGGCCGCGCGCGACGTCATCGGCATCGGACTGCCGGCCTCGCCCGGTGCCGCTACCGGCGAGATCGTCTTTTCCTCAGCTGACGCCGAGGACTTGAAGACACAAGGGCGCAAGGCGATCCTAGTGCGCATCGAGACCAGTCCCGAAGACATCCACGGCATGCATGCGGCGGAAGGCATCCTGACCACGCGCGGCGGCATGACCAGCCACGCCGCGGTGGTGGCGCGCGGCATGGGCAAGCCTTGCGTCTCGGGTGCCGGCTCGCTGCGCGTCGACTATAGGGCCGGCACGCTGCTCTCGATGGGGCAGACCTTCCGCAAAGGCGACATCATCACCATCGATGGCGGCAACGGCCAGGTGCTGAAGGGCGCGGTTGCCATGCTGCAGCCTGAACTGTCAGGCGATTTTGCCGCCATCATGGAATGGGCGGACGCGGTGCGGCGCATGAAGGTGCGCACCAATGCCGAAACACCGCTCGATGCGCGCATGGCGCGCTCCTTCGGCGCCGAAGGCATCGGGCTTTGCCGCACGGAGCACATGTTCTTCGACGGCGACCGCATCGTCGCCATGCGCGAGATGATCCTGGCCGACACCGAAAAGGACCGGCGCGCCGCACTCGCCAAGCTTCTGCCCATGCAGCGCTCGGATTTCCTCGAACTGTTCGAGATCATGGCCGGCCTGCCGGTGACGATCCGACTGCTCGATCCGCCGCTGCACGAATTCCTCCCCAAGACCGAGGCTGAAATCGCCGAGGTCGCCGCCGCCATGAACGTGTCGCCCGACAAGCTCAGGCAGCGCACCGAGGCACTGCACGAGTTCAACCCGATGCTCGGCCATCGTGGCTGCCGCCTGGCCGTCTCCTACCCCGAGATCGCCGAGATGCAGGCACGGGCCATTTTCGAGGCGGCCGTGGAGGCCGGCAGGAAGGCCGGCGCCCTGGTGGTCCCCGAGATCATGGTGCCGCTCGTCGGCCTGGTGAAGGAACTCGACTACGTCAAGGCGCGCATCGATGCGGTTGCCAAGAGCGTCATGGAGGAAACCGGGGTCAAGATCGACTATCTCACTGGCACGATGATCGAGCTTCCCCGCGCCGCCATCCGCGCGCATGTCATTGCAGAATCAGCCGAATTCTTCTCCTTCGGCACCAACGACCTGACCCAGACGACCTTCGGCATCTCGCGCGACGATGCGGCCTCGTTCCTGGAAACCTACCGCCAGAAGGGCATTATCGATCAGGACCCGTTCGTCTCGCTCGACATCGAGGGCGTCGGCGCACTGGTGCGCATGGCCGCGCAAAAGGGCAAGGCGACGCGGCCAGACATCAAGCTCGGCATCTGCGGCGAACATGGCGGCGATCCGGCCTCGATCCGCTTTTGCGAAGAGGTCGGCCTCGACTACGTGTCCTGTTCGCCCTATCGCGTGCCGATCGCCAGGCTGGCGGCAGCGCAGGCAGCGGTGCTGGTTGCGAAAACAGGCCGCGGATAGGATCCATCCAGCTTACCGTTTTGTAAGACAATTCACGCGAACGTGCTGGCCGCGCCGCGTAATCTCGACATTGTTCCTGCCCAATTTGCGGCCATCCGCAAATTGCTCCCGGAAACAGATGCTGCAGATCTCTCCCGCGCCGCTCCGCTCGATCCTGGTCATTCAAACCAAGTTCATAGGAGATCTCGTCCTCGCCTCGGCGCTCGCCAAGAACCTGCGGCTCGAATTCCCCGGCGCCAGCATCGTCTTTCTGTGCGAGGCCCGCTTCGAGAGCTTCGTGATCGCCCATGGTATCGCTTCCGAGGTGGTCGCATTCAGGCGCGACCGCATGCGCGGCACGCCCTTGGAGCGCGGGAAGGAGCTCTACGCCATGGTGCGGGCGTTGCGCCGCTTCCGCTTCGACCTGACCATCGACCTGACCGATTCGAAGACGTCGCGCATCCTCACCGGGCTCGTCCACGCAAAGACCCGTGTCGGATACAATCCCTCCGAAAGACCCTTGCGTATGCTGGAGCGGCAGCCCGCCAACGTCCTTGCCAAGCCCTACGGCTTTGATGGCCAGCATTTCCTGTACCGCTACCTCTCGCCGCTCGAAGCGCTCGGCATTGAACTTCGCACGGTGATTCCGAACCTTCAGCCGCTGCCATTGGAGATGGCGAAAGCATTGGCGCTCCTGGATAAACACCATCTGCGGCCAAATGCCTTCATCGCCGTGCATGCGGGTGCAAGCTTCGAGGGGCGACGTTGGCAGCCGGAGCGGTTTGCAGCAGCGATCGTCGAGATTGCCGGCGAGACCGGCCTGGACGTCGTCCTGGTGGGCGGCCCGGACGAGCGCGAGATCGCCGAACGCATCGTCGCCAGGACCGCGCCGCCGGTCGTCAATCTCGTCGGTGACCTGTCGCTTGAAAGCCTGCTGGCGGTGCTGAAACAGGCCCGGCTGTTTCTCGGCAATGAGAGCGGCCCGATGCACATGGCGGCAGCCACTGGGACCCCGGTTGTCGGGCTGTTCGGTCTGACGGAGCCGTCGCGCTGGGGTCCCGTCGGCGTGCCCAGCATCTCGCTCCAGCCGCCGATGCCTTGCGCCTGCATGGCCGAGGACCTTTGCCGCGCGCCGGATCCCAGCAAGGCATGCTGCGTCTGGGGCCTGGAAGTCAAGCCGGTGGTCGACGCGGTGCGCGAGGTTCTTTCGCGCACCGAAATGCAGCTGGAATGCGTCATCTGAGATCATGGGTCGCATGCACGACTCTCGACGCGGTGGAATGACCCCTTCGCCACAGGCACGGTCACATTGTCGCGTGGAGCGCTTTTCTGCTATGCATCATCCTGATTTCCGCCTTCATGCGGGTCTTTGGGATGCCTGCTTGAAATGACGGGTCAGGAAATCGGTTTGATGCGCCTGCTGCAAAAAAATCTCTGGATGATCGCCATGTCGTTGGCGATGGCATCCGCCGGCCATGCCGCGCCGCTCGTCGAGCCGACGCTGCACATCAGGCCGCAGGCGAGCGGCGCCGGCCGTGTGGCACTCACGCTCGATGCCTGCGGCGGACAGACCGACAGCCGGATCCTTTCGGCGCTGGTGGACAACAAGATCCCCGCCACCATTTTCGTGACCGGCATCTGGCTGAAGCGAAACGCCGCCGCCGTCGAGATCATGCGGGCGCATCCCGATCTGTTCGAACTGGAAAATCACGGCGGTCACCACATCCCGGCGGTCGACACGCCGCGGAAAATCTACGGCATCCGCAGCGCCGGCAGCCCGGATGCGGTGCTGGCCGAGGTCGAATCGGGGGCCGCCGCTCTTGCCGGGACCGGCGAGCCGGCGCCGAAATGGTTTCGTGGCGCAACCGCCGAATACAGCCCGTCGGCAATCGCCATGATCCGCAAGCTTGGCTTCAAGGTCGCGGGATTCTCGATAAACGGCGACGGCGGCTCCTTGCTCGGCGCCAAGGAAACCGCGCGGCGCATCGCGGCGGCCAAGGACGGCGACGTCATTATCTCGCATATCAACCAGCCGACCCATGCGGCAGGCGAAGGCGTGGTGCAGGGGCTGCTGGCGCTCAAGGCCAAGGGCTTGACCTTTGTGCGGCTCGACGATGCCGAGGGCATCGGCAATAACGGCACCACGGAGTGAGTGGCCAGCCGAGCGTATCCCGCTTCGGCGTTGGCTCAGTCCGGTTTGGCTTCGATCGTGACCTTGCTGGCGTAGAATGCGCCGTGGTTGCCGATTTCAGCCATCTCGTCGAAAGGCCGTTCATAGGCCCACATGGCGTTCTGGCCGGTCTCGCCGGCAGGCAGCACGCTCCAATAGCTTGCATCGCCCTTGTAGGGGCAATGGGTCGAGTGGTCGGTGCGGCCAAGCTTGCCGAAATCGATGTCGGCGAACGGAATGTAGAAGGCCGCCGGATAGGGAGCTTCGGTCAGCACCTTGGCCTTCGCTGTTGAAGCGATGACCACGTCTCCGGCGCGCACGGTAACGGTGCCGGCATAGGGCTCGATGGTGATGATTTTGTCCGGGTTGCGTTGGAAACCGGGTGCGGGGTTGGCGATCTGATCCATGCGGCGGCTCTCCTTGCGTCGACTTTGAGATGTGTCGCGCAAACGCATTGTTCAAGGCCTGCCGTCGCCATGCAACACGCAAACACCTGCCCAGGCCGGCACTGCCGGATCGCGCCTCCGAATATCCTCGATACTTGTCGTCAGCTGTCAGGCAGCGGCCTTGAACACGTCCATGAGACCCGCATAGGCGGCAGCAATACCGGCGACCGGGTTGCTGCTTCTCGATACGGTCTGGACCTTCAGGGAACCACCGCCGGTCGGCAAGGTGAGCAGCAGGAACTGGCGGTTTCCGCCATCGCCGACTGACGCGGCTGCGACGTGCTGGTCCTCGCCCTGGTTCTGGACGCACATCTTGAACAGCAACGTGCCGCCGACCGCTTCCAGCGCGCCGCCGACAACTTCAACAAATTCATCTTCGGAAACAGTCTTTGTGTCCGGCACCAGATCGGCCAGACTTTCGGCAAGCGTACTCTCGAGAGCCTTGTCGTCGAGCTGCGCGTCCATGCGAACCTCTTTCAGTCGCCAATCGCACCCCTTTGCCCGTTAACGAAGCTTAACGCCGACGATGGCCGGATTGTGGCGGTTGTTCCCAATGCAGTGCTCGGCCGTATTGGCGGCTGGACAATCCGTCGGTTCGCTCCACAATGGGACAAAAAGCACAACGCAAAAGCGTGAGGGAGGACCGAATGCTGGGACTGATGCAGGAATGGCCGCTGCTTTGCCATAAGCTCATCGACAATGCCGAGCGGCAGCATGGCATGCGCGAGATCGTGTCACGCTCGATCGAAGGGCCGATCGTGCGCACCACCTACGCCGACATCCATCGTCGCGCCCTGAAGGTCGCCCAGCGGCTGGAGCGCGACGGCTATGGGTTGGGCGACCGCATCGCGACGCTGGCCTGGAACACCGCCCGCCACATCGAGGCCTGGTACGGCATCATGGGCATCGGCGCCATCTACCACACGCTCAATCCGCGGCTGTTTCCCGAGCAGATCGTCTGGATCATGAACCATGCCGAGGACAAGGCAGTCTTCGTCGACCTGACTTTCGTGCCGCTGCTCGAGAAGATCGCCGGCGCCGTCAAGTCGCTGAAACAGGTGATCGTGCTGACCGACAAGGCACACATGCCGCAGACGACGTTGCCCAATGTGGTCGCCTATGAAGAGTGGCTTGACGAGGCGGATGGCGACTTCGCCTGGAAGACCTTCGACGAAAGCACCGCCGCAGGCATGTGTTACACCTCCGGGACCACGGGCGATCCCAAGGGCGTCGTCTACAGCCACCGTTCGAACGTGCTGCACGCCATGATCGCCGCCATGCCCGACGCCATGGGGTTGTCGTCGCGCGACACGATCCTGCCTGTCGTGCCGATGTTTCACGCCAATGCCTGGGGCCTTGGCCAGAGCGGGCCGATGATCGGCGCCAAGCTGGTCATGCCCGGCTGCAAGATGGACGGCGCCTCGATCTATGAACTGCTCGATACCGAGAAGGTGACCTTCAGTGCGGCCGTGCCGACCGTCTGGATGATGCTGCTGCAGCATCTGGAGGAGACCGGCAAGAAGCTTCCCTATCTCAATAAGGTCGTCATCGGCGGCTCGTCCTGCCCGCGCGCGATCATGACGAAGTTTCAGCAGAACTACGATGTCCAGGTCATCCATGCCTGGGGCATGACCGAAATGTCGCCGCTCGGCACGCTGTGCACCCTGAAGCCGGACTATGCTGGTCTTGAGGGCGAAGCCCGGCTCGATGTCCAGCAGAAACAGGGCTATCCGCCGTTCGGCGTCGAAATGAAGGTGACCGACGACGACAACAATGCGCAACCCTGGGACGGCAAGACATTTGGCCGCCTGAAAGTGCGTGGGCCGGCCGTTGCCCGTGCCTATTATGGCGGCGCCGGCGTGGAGCAGTTCGACGGGGACGGCTGGTTCGATACCGGCGACGTCGCCCACATCGACGCGGGCGGCTATATGCAGATCACCGATCGTGCCAAGGACGTCATCAAGTCCGGCGGCGAATGGATTTCGACCATCGACCTCGAGAACCTGGCTGTCGGTCACCCCGATGTCGCCGAGGCGGCAGCCATCGGCGTCCACCATTCGAAATGGGGCGAACGGCCGCTGCTGGTCGTCGTCCGCAAACCGGGCAAGGAACCGAGCAAGGCTGATATTCTCGACTTCATGGACGGCAAGGTGGCCAAATGGTGGATGCCGGACGATGTCGCCTTCGTCGGTGAAATTCCGCACACCGCCACCGGCAAGATCCAGAAGATCACCTTGCGCCAGCAGTTCAAGGATTATCGCCTGCCGACGGATTGACGCGATGTCGCATGTTTCGGCTTCATGGCATCGCAAAAAGGTTCTAAGTCTCCGTTCGGGTTGGGGTGGTGCGGCAATCGATGGCAAGTATTCCTGAACGGCAAACGTCGAGGGCGGCCGGATGGTCGCGGCGCACGGCCGCTTTTTCGTTGGTGCTGCTGCTGACGGTCTTTGTCGGCCATCGCTTCGATCTCGTCGAAACACCTGTCTTTCTGTGGGTGCTCGGCATTGTCGCGCTGCTGGCGGCGATGGCGCTGTTGTTTGCCGGGTTTGCCTTTTCGCGGCTCTGGAATTTCGGCGACCGCGGCGGTCGCGACCTGACGGTCGGCGCGCTGCTGGCGCTGCTGGTGCTCGCACCCTACGGCGTCGCCGCCTACTGGGCGACGATCTATCCGCCGCTCAGGGACATCTCGACGGATTTCGACGAACCGCCGGCGCTCGACGTGAGCGACCGCAAGAAGGATATGAACGTGCTTGCGCCGTCGACGCCTGGGGAACAGCGGCTGCAGACCGATAGCTATCCGCTGGTCAGCGCACGCAGCTACGACCTGCCGTTCGAGACTGTCGTCAATGCCGTCGAAACCGTACTCGACCGGCGCGACTGGGATCTATCGGAACCCTATCCTGATCTCGCCGGGCAAAGCGAGGTGACCATCACCGCCGTCGCCAAGGGCTTCGTGATCGGCCTTCCCGCCGATGTGGCGATCCGCGTGACGGACGATGGCGATACGGTCATCGTCGACATGCGGTCGGCGTCCCGCTACGGTCGCTACGACCTTGGCGACAATGCCGCGCGTATTGTCGATTTCCTTGCCGAGCTCGACCAGGAAGTCGCCGGTCAGGTTGGCGCCGCGCCGGCCGAGTGAGGCACGGGCACTTGGCAGTGGGCTGCGTTGCCTATCCGGCCGGCGTGAAAATGCCGTCGATGGCCGGTGCGGCATCGGTCACAACCAGACCGCGCGCCGTCAGATCCTCGAGATGGGCAAGCACCGACAATCCGGCGGCGCCATGCAGCCGCGGATCGGTATCCCTGTAGATCGCCCTGACCATGTCGGGAATCGTCCGGTCGCCTTCTCTGACCCGCTCCAGGATGGCTCGCTCGCGCATCTTGCGGTGCGTCTTCAGCCCGCGCATGAAAGCGCGCGGTGCCGTCACCGGCCCGCCATGTCCGGGCAGCAGCAAGCGGTCCTCGCGGTCGATTAGACGGTCCAGCGAGGCCATGTAATCGGCCATCGCTCCATCCGGCGGGGCGACGATGGAGGTTGCCCAGGCCATGACATGATCGGCCGAAAACAGGATGCCGGTTCCTTCCAGCGCGAATGCCGCATGATTGGCGGTGTGGCCCGGGGTCAGAACCGTCCTGATCGACCAGCCGTCGCCATCGACCGCCTCGCCGTCGGAAAGGGCGATGTCGGGAACGAAAGCCATGTCTGCACTGGCGTCGAGCGCATTGGTCTCGCCGATGTGCAGGGCTCTTGCCGGCCGGTGCGGCCCCTCGGCCAGCACGATGGCGCCGGTGCGCTCTTTCAGCCGGGCCGCCAGCGGGGAGTGGTCGCGATGCGTATGGCTGACGAAGATATGGCTGACTGGCCGGCCTGCGATCACTTCGAGCAGGGTCCGCAGATGCGCCTCGTCATGCGGCCCCGGATCGATCACCGCCAGCGTATCGCGGCCAATTATGTAGCTGTTGGTGCCGTGAAAGGTGAAAGGGCTTGGATTGCGGGCCGTGATGCGCTGGACATCGGGCGCGACGCTCACCCCCTGGCCATAGAGGGGGTCGAAGCCGGTCTCGAACTTCAGTGCCATGCATCGGTGCCTTGTTTGGGGAAACGGCAAAACCGATTGCCGCATAACACGCAAGCCAATATAGGAGGATGTGAGGCCGCGAACATCTGGTAGCGGCAATCGGATTGGGGAAATACCATGGCAATTGCAACTACGATGCGTCCGCTTGTTTCTCTGGCTCTGCCGCAAAGCGGCGCGGCGCGGCTGGCAACGCAGCTTTTCCTGGCCATCGCCGGAACGCTTGTGCTGACACTGTCGGCCAAGACCAAGGTGATGCTCGGGCCGGTCGACATTTCGATGCAGACGCTGGCCGTGCTGCTGATTGCCGCCGCTTTCGGCATGCGTCTCGGCGTCGCCACCCTGCTGCTCTACATGGCCGAGGGCGCCATGGGCTTCCCCGTCTTCCAGAGCACGCCTGAAAAGGGTCTCGGCATTGCCTACATGCTCGGCTCGACCGGCGGCTATCTCGCCGGCTTCGTGGTCATGGCGGCCATTGTCGGCTGGGCGGCGGATCGCGGCTGGGACCGCCATCCGATCAAGCTTTTCAACGCCATGCTGGTTGGCGAAGTCGTCATGATGGCGATGGGCTTTGCCTGGCTGGCGCTGCTCATCGGTCCGGAAAAGTCGTGGCAGTTCGGCGTCGTGCCGTTCATCGTCGGCGACCTGATCAAGGTGGCTCTCGCGGCAAGCCTGGTGCCGGCCGTCTGGACGCTGCTCAAGCGCGGCTGAAGCCCGAGCAGACCAGCGGCTTGAGCAATCAAGCCTTGGCTGGCGTGGGGTGATTGGCGGATTTCAGCGTGGCGTCTGCCAAGTAATCACACTTAGG
>NZ_RZRW01001070.1:0-1145 GCF_003998745.1 Mesorhizobium sp. M7A.F.Ca.US.014.04.1.1
CCTGTACGCTGAACGGGTTGACCGAACTCGTGGGGGCGTAGCTGGTGTCGATATACCACTGAAGCTCGCTGTTGGTGGTGAGCGAGCTGCCGTTCGGAGCACCCCACCAGAAGTTCGTATCCCAGGTCCCGCTAGAACCGCTGTGCAGGTTCAACGTATTGAACTCGTCCGAGAAGGTGAGCGTCAGATGCGACTTGTCCAGGGCGAGATCGAACTGGTTGGCGCTGAACTGGTCGATGGTCTTGTTCTCGAAGACGAGAAACTCGGTTGGCGACAGGGTAAGTCGGACGTTCGATCCCGACTGCACCATGGCGGCGTGCACCTGGTCGAAAGAGAGGAAGCCGTAGCCTCCGACGCGCACGGTGTCGTCGGCGCCGAAGTCGAGAATAAGGTCGCTGCCATTGCCTGGTTTGACGACGAAAATGTCAGCGCCGGAGCCACCCTTGAGAACGTCGTCGCCCTTCAAGCCGTCGAGCGTCTGCTGGCCGGAACCGCCGACGACGATATTGTTCAATGCGTTTCCGAAGGCATATTGTTTATCGCCGGTGACCGTCAGATTCTCAAAATTCGCCGGCAGCCTGTAGCTCATCCAGGTCGAGATCGTATCGATGCCCTCGTTGGGCAGCTCCGCCGCTTTGTTTTTCGCGGAGTACAGGTAGTAGATATCGTCGCCCTGGCCGCCATACATCGTAACGCTGACGCTGCCGTCGCCATACAGCGAATCGTTGTAGATGCTGCCGTAGAGGGCCGGGCCCGAATTCGTCGCCGAGTACCACCTTGCGGAGGACCCACTATAGGGGAGCGGAACGCCCTTGGCATTGGTTACGGCGGCCATTTTGCTTGCAGCTCCGTTGGTTTGTTCCAAGCCCTAACACGATGCAAGGCAAAAGGAGCCGATAGGTTTTG
Organism: Mesorhizobium sp. M7A.F.Ca.US.014.04.1.1; assembly: GCF_003998745.1. Taxonomy (NCBI): domain Bacteria; kingdom Pseudomonadati; phylum Pseudomonadota; class Alphaproteobacteria; order Hyphomicrobiales; family Phyllobacteriaceae; genus Mesorhizobium; species Mesorhizobium sp. M7A.F.Ca.US.014.04.1.1. Next base: position 907 of record NZ_RZRW01001070.1, read on the forward strand.
TCTTCAAACTCAGGAGGGTTATCAAAACGTAAATGCCCGAGGGGCAGGACGCGTCCGTCAGGCGAAGCTGGCTTGAGCGTGAAGTGGGGCGACTGGGGCCGGTTGGGCGAAGAGCGCGCACCAACGAGAATGCTGCCGAAACGTGGCAGGCTTCTGAGCGGAACCTTGGACCCGAATCGCAAGTTTGGCGGGACACCCGCGAGAGCCCTGCCCATCGGGCGCGGATGCGGGACCTTCCC
>NZ_RZRW01001071.1:0-1142 GCF_003998745.1 Mesorhizobium sp. M7A.F.Ca.US.014.04.1.1
GCGTCTGGCCAAGCCGGGCCTTTCCAGGACCTGAGCAGGTCTGGCAGGTGCTTCTCAGGGAGGCTGCGAGCGGCGACCTCTTTTACCATCTCGGCGTGACCCTCGGCCGGGTCGCCGCAGCATATATCGTCGCAATGATCATCGGATCCGTCATCGGCGTTTTGCTCGGCAGCTATCGTCGCGTCGACCGTTTTTTCAACCCGTGGGTGATCCTGTTCCTCAACATCCCGGCGCTGGTGGTCATCGTCCTCGGCTACATCTGGTTCGGCCTCAACGAGGCGGCGGCGATCGGCGCGGTGGCGGTGAACAAGATCCCGAATGTCGTGGTGACGATGCGTGAAGGCGCCAGGACGCTTGATCCAAGTTATGCCGAGATGGCCACCGTCTATCGCTTCGGCCGCCTTGATCGCATCCGCCATATCCTGCTGCCGCAATTGCAGCCCTATCTTGCCGCCGCGTCGCGATCCGGCATCGCCCTCATCTGGAAGATCGTCCTGGTCGTCGAACTGCTCGGCCGCTCGAACGGTGTCGGCTTCCAGATCCATCTCTATTTCCAGCTTTTCGATGTCGCCGCCATTCTTGCCTACACGCTGGCTTTCGTGGCGGTGATGCTTGTCATTGAACTTCTCCTGGTGCAGCCCGTTGAACGACATGCAACCCGTTGGCGCCGTCGTCCCGCTTAAGGTCGACATCGCCGAAAAGACCTTCAGGTCCGCGCGAGGCGTCTCGATCACGGCGCTTCAGGACCTTTCCTTCGAGGTCCGGCAAGGCGAATTCGCCTGCTTGCTTGGACCGTCGGGCTGCGGCAAGACCACGACGCTGCGTATCCTGCTTGGCTTGGACAAAGACTTTTCCGGCTCCTTCCAGTTGCCGCAAGGAGGTTCGAACCGCATCGCCGCCGTATTCCAGGAACCGACCCTGCTGCCGTGGCGAACGGTGGAGCAGAATGTCAGGCTGGCGTTGCCGAAAAGCTTGAGGGCGAAAAATCTCGACGGGCTGTTCGACACGCTCGGCCTCGCGGCCATGCGCTCGCTCTATCCTGCCGAACTGTCGCTCGGCCTTGCGCGCAGGGCAGCACTTGCCAGGGCTTTCGCCACGGAGCCGGCGGCGCTTTTCCCAGACGAACCCTTTGTCTCGCCAGA
>NZ_RZRW01001072.1:0-1140 GCF_003998745.1 Mesorhizobium sp. M7A.F.Ca.US.014.04.1.1
ACCCATGAGCTCGCCGAAAGTCCCTCGTGCCAGCGGGCCGGCGACCAGGAGTGTCGCGACCGCCGCGCCGTCCCGGCCGATCGCGCGGCTGTCGAGACCTGTCTCGATGCCAAGCCCATATTGGTCCGTCCTGATCAAGCCGGCTTCCGCCAGCGAGCTTAGCGCCGGGTTCAGCTGCAGCGCCTGCCCATGGGCCGGACCGGTGGTGTTGATGACGGCAGCGAAGCGCATCGTCTCGATCCGGGTCTGCCCGCGCCGTTGAAAGCTGACAGCCAGGCTGCCGTCCTCGTCGTTCGACGCGACAAGCCTGGCGGCAATGGTGTCGACTGTACCGGCGGCATGACGCCGGTCGAGCACCGCGGCGACCTGCGGCGCGATCCTGAAACGATGCACGTCCCAGAACACGCGCAGCTGGCGCACCAGCCTTGCCCGCTCCGGCGGCGCAAGTGCGGCCCACAGCACCGGCCCCTGGAGGCGCAGCTGATCGAAGACCGACTGCCAGTTGACATTGGCGGCGCGCGCGGCCGCCAGCGTCGCGCGAATGGTCTTGAGCAGGCCGAGCGCCGTCGTGGCCGGCGCGGATGCAAAGTCGCCAAAAGGCTCGCCCCTGATATCCGGGTGGCCGCGCGAGCGCAGGCCGCGGCGCGACAGCGCGAGGATACGGCCGCGATGGCCACGGCGGTCAAGTTCGGCGACCATGTCGGCCGAGGTCAACCCGGAGCCGACGATCAGCACCGACGCCTCCGGCCCGATCCCTGAAAGCGCGGCGGAAGAGTACGGATCGGCGACGAAACCTGGCGCTTCCGTCAGCGAGGCCAGCGCGTTGGGAATTCCGGGCCGCGGATGCGTCGCTGCCAGGACGAGGATATCGGCGACGACCGGTCCGGCAGAGGTGTGCACGGTCCAGCCCGCGCCACTGGCATCGCGTGTCACGCGTGTGGCGGAACCTTCGACATGATGGACAAGGCCGGAACCGAGATACGGCGCCAGATGCTCGGCGACGTAGCGGCCGAATACGCGACGGCGCGGAAAAGCGTCGCCGTTCTTCCAGATGGCATCCGGGTCGTGTTCGAGTTCTCCGCTGCCAGCCAACCAGCGTGCAAAATGCTGCGGATCATCGGGAGCCATGCTCATCCTGAC
>NZ_RZRW01001073.1:0-1137 GCF_003998745.1 Mesorhizobium sp. M7A.F.Ca.US.014.04.1.1
GCGATATAGTCGTCGAGAGGTGCGATGACGCCGCCATCGGCGAGCGACGGTGTCCAGGCTGGCGAGATGTCGAGCACGTCATAGGCGCCTGAGCCGGCAATGTGCTCGGCGACCGCCTTGGAGTATTGATCGGGATTCGACAGTTCGACCACATTCGACTTCATGCCCGTAAGCTGCTCCCACATCGGCCCACTGAAATTGCGTGGATCGAGCGCCTGCAGGCCTGCCTCGTAGGTCATGTTGATCGTGACGCCCGCATGCGCCTTGGCCGCCTCGACCGCGCGGAAGGCGGAGCCCTCCGCCGGTCCTTCCTTAGATGCTTTCAGCGCAGCGGCCTGCGCCTGTCCCAGCGGCGACGTGGCGTCGGCCAGTTCGAGCTTCTGCTGCGCCAGCGCCCAATCGGTCATCATACCCAAAATGGGTGCAGACGCTGCCAACATACCGGTCATCTGGCCGAAGCGGGTTATGAAATTCCGGCGGGTCGTTTCGCCACGCATGAAGGCGTCGACCTCTGCTTCGAGACCGGCCTGAAAGTCACGTTTTTCACGATCGTTCATAGTGCTTGGTCCTCCCGTTTTCTCATTTGCTCACTCGTCCGCAGGCGCGGCGGTCGAGCATTCCTCCCGTAAGGCCCCCGCAATGGCCGCGGCGGCGCGCCAAATTCTCGCACTCCTAGCTTCCGAAGCGGCCCGCGAAAACGGCCAGCCTATCCTTCCACCGCACGCTCGAAAGCACCTCGCGATTGACCACACCGCGCGGCTCGCGACCATGTTGAACCTCGATTACCGCTTTGACGTCTGCAGCGCCGTTGCCGGCAAAGCACTGGTCGGTCCAGCACAATGCGTGCGGCGCAAGGATGACGTTGTCGAGTTTGAGGATTGCATCGTCAGCATCCGGCGGCTCCTGCTCCAGCACGTCGAGACCGGCGCCGGCGATACGACGCTCCCGCAGGGCTTGTGCCAATGCCTTCTGGTCGACGATCGGGCCGCGCGCTGTATTGATCAGGTATGCAGTAGGCTTCATCAGGGCGAGCCGCTCGGCATTGACGAGATGGCGCGTGTCAGGCGTCAGCGGGCAACTTACCGACAGCACGTCGGCGCGACGAAACAGATCTTCCAGTCCGACCAGCTCCACGCC
>NZ_RZRW01001074.1:0-1136 GCF_003998745.1 Mesorhizobium sp. M7A.F.Ca.US.014.04.1.1
AGCGGGCGCTGCGCAGAAGCGTCTTCGCCAGCCGGATCGCTTCGGCGTCCGTCTCACGGATCACGTCCTTCTTCGGGTCGTCCAAGGCAGCACCGCAGTAAGTTGATTTTTGTTCTCTAGTTATCGGTCAGCAAGCCGGATTTGACAAGGTCGTCGATCTCGGCTTTCGCAAAGCCGAAACGTGCCAGCGTTGTCGACGGCAACAAATCCTCATCGCCGGGCATAGTGGCCAATGTCGGTTGCGAACTCGAGAAACGCGGGGCCGGGGCCGGGCGCTCAAATGCACCTGCCGTCACAGAGGCGTTGCGTGCCCGATTGTGCGGGTGGTGCTTTGCCTCTTGCAGCGACAGAACGGGTGCAACGCAGGCATCGGTTTGCGCGAACAACCGGTCCCAGTCGTCGCGTGGTTTCTGCCGGATCCGATCGGCAATGGCGGCGCGCATCGGCGGCCACAGGGCCTTGTCGTACTGGCCGGATGCAAAGCACTCGTCGAGCGGCAGCAGCCTCGCGAATTCGGCGAAGAATTGCGGCTCGAGACAACCGATGGCGATATGACGTCCGTCCGACGTCTCATAGGTGTCGTAGAACGGGGCGCCGGAATCGAGCAGGTTCGCGCCACGCTTGTCGCTCCACAAGCCGGCCGCCATCAAGGCGTGCAGGGGCACCGCCAGCATCGAGGCGCCATCGACCATCGCGGCGTCGATAACTTCACCCTTGCCCGTGCGCGAACGTTGGAACAGGGCGGCCAGCACACCGGCAATCAGCATCATGGCGCCACCGCCATAGTCTGCAACGAGGTTGAGCGGCGTGACGGGACGGCCGCCGGCATGGCCGATGGCGTGCAGCACGCCGCTATAGGCGAGGTAGGTTATGTCATGGCCGGCGCGGCCGGCGAGCGGACCGCCCTGGCCGAAGCCGGTCATACGGCCGTAGATCAGCGCCGGGTTACGCACCAGCACCGTTTCCGGGCCGAGGCCGAGCCGTTCCATGACGCCCGGGCGAAAGCCTTCGAGCAACATGTCCGCCTTTTCGGCAAGGCGCAGCAACAGATCGGTGCCTTCACGGCGCTTCAGGTCGAGGCGCAGCACGGCGCGGCCATGGCGGTCGATGTTATACTCATCCGGCAGCGGGAGGAG
>NZ_RZRW01001075.1:0-1135 GCF_003998745.1 Mesorhizobium sp. M7A.F.Ca.US.014.04.1.1
TCATAGAAGTCCTGCTGGACAACGGGGCGCTCAAGCTTAAAGGCGAGAAGCGTTCCGAGACCGAGGACAAAGACCGGCAGTTCTCCGAGCGCTTCTACGGTCGCTTCGAGCGCCTCATTCCGCTCGGCTACGAGGTCGAGGAAGACAAGGTCAACGCCGCCTTCAAGAACGGGGTGCTGACCGTGACCTTGCCCAAGACCGAGCGGGCGCAGGCGAAGGCCAAGCGGATCGCAATCAACGGCAAGAACTGACGCACGGCAGTATGAGCAGCGGCCGTAACGGCCGCTGCTCGTACCACCCTTCATGATAGGAGGGACAGACAATGGAGACAGTTCAAAGCAGCGACATCAGAAGCCCAACCAGGACCTCCGGCCGGCCGGACAATGACAATCGGTCTCGTGTCGACGAGCCGGCTTTGTCAATGGGGCGGTCAGTGTTTCCGGACGGCGTGACGGGACGGATCTACCAGCCATGCCGCTCGGCCATGACCTCGGCAAAGCCCCGCAAGGACTGGCGATTGATCTTCGAACCTCGCACAGCCCCGTTCATCGAGCCGCTGATGGGCTATACGGGCGGCCGGGACACCCTGACCCAGGTTCGACTGGATTTTCCGACGCTGGAGGCGGCGATCCGTTATGCGGAGCGCCAAGGCCTCAGCTACGTGGTGCAGGCTCCATCTTCTGGCTCTCAGGCCAAGGTCAGCAACAGGCAAGCATCGGAGGAGAGGCACGCCTTTTCCGACGTGGTTTGGCAACGGCTACAATTGGCATGGCTCCAGGCAAGCCACAACTATGGCGCTGGTGCACAGGCAGCGCACATACAGACGGCGCTTTCCGAGCCCGAGACATTCTACGCCTGTCCGATGGAGGTGGTGGATGACCCGGTACTCGCACCCGACGAGAAACGTGCCGTGCTCAAGAACTGGGCCTGGAACGAGTACCTGATCGACTTGGCCACCGCTGAAGGCATGCCGGAAAATGCACGTCCGACGCGATTGGACGAGGTTGAGCTCGCTCTGCTGGCCTTGGAGGGCAGTACCCAGAGATTCCAGACTCGGCTCAGCCCGGTACGATCCCGGATAGCCGCATGATTGGAGGCAAGAATGGACCCACTGATCGTCTTAGACGCCCAACGG
>NZ_RZRW01001076.1:0-1129 GCF_003998745.1 Mesorhizobium sp. M7A.F.Ca.US.014.04.1.1
GATGATTGCCTGCCACGATGGTCCCCGTTCGCTGCGGCGAGCCTGTTCGTGCCGCGGTCGGGGATGATTAGAAGAGGCATGAATACCGACCTTGCAACAGGCTAAATCGGTGAGCGTAGCGCGGCGTGCAGAGACTTGCCGAATGCGGTACGGCGATCTCGCGGCCTGGCGCTGCCATCTACCGCGACGGGGAATCATCCGCGCCGGTTGGTGACGCCGGGACTTCATCAGCGATTTCCTGTCTGAACTTTGGTCCCTTGCTCAGCCTGCGGCCAAGCGCGTCAACGAACGCGTCATACCGCTGCAGGCCTTTCGCACGGGCTTCCGCCTGCGCGGATTCGGGCAATGCCGGGGTCGAGTTGAGCCAGAAGCGCACGAACAGAGCCAGTGTCTCGATGGCGATGCCGACATCGCGCTCGACACGCTGCACACGCCGGTCGATCTGATCGAGACGACGGGTGATTGCCGCCTCCTTCCGCTCCTCGGCATCCGGTGAAAGGAACGAGGCGATCGCGGCCTCGGCGATCAGCGACAGCGACACATCGCGGCGTGCCGAGTAGTCGGCAAGCGCGTTCATGACGTCAGGATCGAGATAGGCCGAAAGCCTTCTCTTCTTGGCATCCTTCACGTTCAAAGCCCGATGCCGTCATCAGGATCGAGGGTGGCCTGCCGTGCAGCGCGCCGCATAGCCTGATCGGCCGCCCGCCGACGCACCGTGTCATCATCGGATTCGTCCCAGTCCAGATCGAACTCTTCATTGAGCTGTGCCTGCGGTTCCGGCGCGATATCCTCGTGTTCCGGGAGCTCAGGCTGACGGCGGATGCCGCCATTTTCCGGATCCCCGTCCTGCGGGTCCGCAGAGAGCCCGGATTGCAGAGGATTGCGTTTCGGCACCGGAGGGACTGTAGCGCCGGTCCAGTCATCCGGGCGCGGTGGTCCTGAGGCCGTTTCAGGGTTCGGTGGCGGCAGGACGCGCCCTGCGAGACGTGGATCGGCAAAATAGCGTGCTTTCTTGGCCCGGATCGGGAACAGGCCCGAAACCATGACGATGGCATCGCTCGGTGGTAGTTGCATGATCTCGCCGGGCGTCATCAGCGCACGCGCCGTTTCCTGCCGCGAGACCATCAGA
>NZ_RZRW01001077.1:0-1128 GCF_003998745.1 Mesorhizobium sp. M7A.F.Ca.US.014.04.1.1
CTTTATGTGTTCCGGCTGCCTTGATGGATTGAACTTGACCGTACGTCCGGCGCGAAAGGCGTTCCAACGGGTGGCGATCGGCATGGCCGGGCTCGCCTTGTTGCTCTTTCCGGCTGTTGCCAACGCACGTGAATTGAGAGTGTGCGCCGACCCGAACAACATGCCGTTTTCCAACGCGGCCGGTCAAGGGTTCGAGAACAGGATCGCGGAAATTGTCGCCACTGATCTTGGCGCCAAGCTGACGTATACCTGGTGGGCGCAGCGCCGTGGCTTCATCCGCAACACGCTGAAGGCAGGCCTTTGCGATCTCGTGCCCGGCACGCCTGCCAATCTCGAAATGCTGCGCACCACCACGCCCTACTACCGTTCGTCCTATGTCTTCGTGACCCGCCAGGACGGCCCGGACGTGACGTCCTTCAACGACCCGCGGTTGCAAGAATTGCGCATCGGTGTTCAGCTCATCGGCGACGATGGCGCCAACTCGCCGCCTGTCCAGGCGCTTGGCCGCCGCGGCATTGTCGGGCACCTCATCGGCTACCCCGTCTATGGCGACTACTCTGCTCCCAACCCGCCGGCGCGCATCGTCGAAGCTGTCGCGAACGGCGAGATCGACCTTGCCGTGGTCTGGGGTCCGCTCGCCGGCTATTTCGCGCAGAGGCAAAAGGTGCCGCTCCGGATCACGCCGGTCACGCCTCGCATCGATGGACCGCAACTGCCGCTGATGTACGACATCTCAATGGGTGTTCGACGCGAGGACGATGCGCTGCGTGGCGATGTGAATAGCGCGCTTGCCCGACACAAGGCCGAGATCGACGCGGTTCTGGCGCGATACGGCGTACCGCGTCTGGACATGGCCGGGAGACCGGCCCGATGAGGCGCGCTCTGGCGATGTTGCTGCCCTTGACACTGGCCCTGGTCGCCTGCCAGCGCGAGGAGCGCGACACGCGACCGCAATCGGCGCTCGGCTCAGGTGAGCAGCCGACGCCTGTGACCACGTTGGAGCCGGGCGGACAGCGACCCTCCCCCACCGACAACAAGGCGGCGAGCTTCGAGGCCAACGCCTTCCACATGAGCGAGGGCAAACGCCTGTTCGGCTGGTTCAACTGCTCGGGCTGCCATGCCAATGGC
>NZ_RZRW01001078.1:0-1128 GCF_003998745.1 Mesorhizobium sp. M7A.F.Ca.US.014.04.1.1
CGCCCATTGGCGAACCGGCGACCAGGGAGAACTCGCCCTTGCCGTCCATCGACGGTCCTTCGCTCCAACGTCCCTGCGCTGGTTCGACACCTTCGACGAAGCAATTGATGAAGGCATAGGATACGTCCTGATGCTCCTTTTCCTGCGGGAAGGAGTTGGGGACCGGCAGAGACGCGTTCAGTCCGCCCATATCTTCGATTGCCGCGAGCCACTGCTGTTGGTGCATGGTGTCGCGCGCAATAAGGAAGGACAGCATGTCCTTCATGCCGGGATCGCTGGTCATGTTGTACAGGCGGGTCGCAAGCACGCGGCCGCTTCCTTCCGCGGTGACGTTTGCGACCATATCCGCGGCAAGATTGCCGCTGGCATAGACATGCGAAGCATTGAAGGGAACGCCGTTGGCGTTTTCAGGCAGTGCGGCCAGGCCGGTCGACAAGATATGGCGGAAGTTCATCCCGTTGAGGACCGAGCCGCCGACCGTGTCCGACGAGATGTCCTCCTGCAGCGAAAGTGGTGCACCCTCAAGATTGAGGGCGACCGCAGTCGCCAGCATTTCGATATGGCCGAGCTCCTCGGTCGCCGTGTTCAACAACAGGTCGCGGTATTTGGCCGGCCCGCGGCATCCCCATGCCTGGAAGAAATACTGCAAGGCCACGCGGATCTCGCCTTCTACTCCGCTGATGGCCTGCTGCAAGGCACGGGCAAAGACTGGATTGGGCGTTTCCACACGAACCGGGTACTGCAATTTCTTGTCGGTGTAATACATGGCTGACTCCTGGTTGGAAGTCAGCCGAACCTCAGCTCTGATGCATTGTTCCGTGCGAGGAACACTTAATTCCGGCAGTTTTCCGCGGGAATGTCTCGAGCCACGGACGCTTATTCGCAATGCGAGCCGTCCAGTTCGTTGATGCAGTCGGTACGAGTGGCGCCGACCGGATCACGCGACCCTGGAAAGCAGAGCGACGTCACATCTGGCCAAGCCGTAGCGCCACCGATGATCAGTCGTGGCGACCCGGCTCTGATAAAACAGTGAAAGCTGGCTGCCTTCGATCATCACTGTCGAGTGGCCGTTCTCTCCCGGCTGGCCTGGTTCCAGCACCGGGCCGATCGAGACGTAAGGTCCAGCAA
>NZ_RZRW01001079.1:0-1126 GCF_003998745.1 Mesorhizobium sp. M7A.F.Ca.US.014.04.1.1
TCATCGCCGGCAGTGTCCGCCGCCCTGGCATCACTTGTCCCATCGCGCTACAGCGACCCGGCGTCGGCTGCGCTGCGGCACGTGCTTTCGGAAAAGCTCGGCACCTCCTCTGATCAGATCGTCTGCGGCAATGGGTCGGAGGAGTTGATTGCAGCACTTTGCCGCGCGTATCTGCAAAAGGGTGATTCGGTCTTGACCGTCTCACCGTGCTTCGGCTTGCACGAGATCGAGCCCATGGCGGCCGGTGCACAAGTGCTCAAGGTGCCGATGACACCAGCACTCGATTATGACGTGGACGGGTTGGCGGATGAGCTCACACGCAGACCAAAGATCGTTTTCGTCTCATCGCCTTCCAATCCGGTGGGGCGGGCCTTGTCGCGCAGGGCACTCGACCGGCTGCTTGACGCGGTGCATCCCACGACATTGTTCGTGTTGGATGAAGCCTATTTCGAGATGATCGACTCCAGCTATCCGGATGGCCTGCAGGTGCTGAGCGGTCGCTCGGATCTTTCCTGGGTTGTGCTACGCACCTTCTCCAAGGCCTATGGTCTCGCTGGCTTGCGTGCGGGCTACGGCATCGCCTCGGATGAAGGCATTGCCAGGGTGATGCGTTCATGCATGACCCCGTTCAACGTCAACGCGGCCGCGCAGGCTGCCGCCATTGCCGCGCTCCAGGACGAAGCATGGATGCTGCAGACCACGGCCAAGATACGGCACGACCGAAACATCCTCGCCGATCGCCTGGCCGGATTGGGTGTCCGCGTTGTCCCGTCCCAGACCAACTTCCTGTTCCTCGACTTGGCGACCCAAGCTGCCCCTGTGGCTAGCGCCCTGATCAAAAAAGGCATAGTCGTCAAGCCATGGATGGAGGCCGGCTATCGTCACTTTCTGCGGGTGAGCATCGGGACAGCAGGGGACAATGAACGATTTGCGACAGAACTCGGGCACATCCTCGGCCTCGCATAGTGGCGACGGAAAGCTGCCTTGAACACACAGTCTTCCACCAAGAAGCGCTCGGTCGGTAGAGCAGGCGCTATCGGCTTGACGCGGGAGCGCGTCGTGGAGGCCGCCATTACCCTGATCGACGACGAAGGAATAACCGGATTCTCAGTCCGCGCTCTCGCCC
>NZ_RZRW01000108.1:0-12847 GCF_003998745.1 Mesorhizobium sp. M7A.F.Ca.US.014.04.1.1
GATCCGTGCGGCGCGCGCCAACATCCGCCAGCACATGAAATACACCAACTGGCTGGCCGGCACCCGCCATTGGCTGGCCGGCTCGAGGGTCACCTATGCCGATCTCGCGGCCGCGGCGACGCTGTCGGTGCTCGATTATCTCGGCGAGATAGACTGGCGCGAGCACAGCGCTGCTCGCGAATGGTACACGCGGGTCAAGTCGCGGCCTTCCTTCCGGCCGCTTTTGACCGACCGGGTGCGCGGCCTGTCACCGGTGTCGCATTATGCGGACCTCGACTTCTGACGCCGCAAAACTGCGCGCGCTGATCGACGCTGAGGCGCAGCGCGCCGGCTTCGATGCCGTCGCCGTCACCTCCCCCGATGCGATCCCGCTGGCGCCGGCGCGCCTGGCCGAATTCGTCGCCGATGGCTTTCACGGCTCAATGGACTGGATCGCCGAGACGCTGCAACGCCGCAGTGAACCAACGGCCCTCTGGCCGCAGGTACGCTCGATCGTCGTGCTGGCGATGAACTACGGCCCCGACCATGATCTTCGCGAAGTGCTGGCCAAGCGCGACCGCGGCGCGATCTCGGTCTATGCGCAAAACCGCGACTATCACGATGTGATGAAAGGCCGGCTGAAGGAGATCGCCGGCAAGCTCGTTGCCCGCGCCGGCGGTGACGTGAAGGTGTTCGTCGACACCGCACCTGTCATGGAAAAGCCGCTGGCCGAAGCCGCCGGGCTTGGCTGGCAAGGCAAACACACCAATCTGGTCAGCCGCGAGCACGGCTCCTGGCTGTTCCTCGGCACCATCTTCACCACCGCTGAACTGGTGCCCGACCGCGCCGAAATCGACCATTGCGGCTCCTGCCGCGCCTGCCTCGACGCATGCCCGACCGATGCTTTTCCGGCGCCCTACCGGCTCGATGCGCGGCGCTGCATTTCCTATCTCACCATCGAGAACAAGGGGCCGATTCCGCACGAATTCCGCGAAAAGATCGGCAACCGCATCTATGGCTGCGATGACTGTTTAGCCGCCTGCCCGTGGAACAAATTCGCCCGGGCGGCTTCGGAAGCAAAACTCGCCGCGCGCGATGATCTGCGCGAACCACCGCTCGCCGACCTTTTGGGTCTCGATGACGCGGCCTTCCGCGCTTTCTTCTCCGGTTCGCCGATAAAACGCATCGGCCGCGATCGGTTCATCCGCAACGTGCTGATCGCCGCCGGCAATTCCGGCGATGCCTCTCTTGCCGACACTGTGCGCGCCTTGCTGGACGATGCCTCGCAGCTGGTGCGGGGCGCGGCAATTTGGGCGCTGGCGCGGCTGGTGCCCGATGCCGAATATTCAGAAAGGGCAGCCCTCGGCCTGAAAACCGAGAGCGACGAAGCCGTGCGCGACGAATGGCGTCTGGCGCGGCCAACCAGGGCGAATGCATGAGCGAAAAGCAGATATTCATCTTCGGCGCCGGCTATTCCGGCAGGGCTTTTGCTCGGGCCAACAAAGGCGCCGCGACGATCTTCGGCACGACACGCTCGCCGGAAAAATTCGAGACGCTACGGCAGGCCGGCATCGCCCCGCTGCTGTTCGACGGTGCGCTGACCGAGGAAATCGGCGATGCACTGGAAAAGACAACGCATCTGCTGATTTCGGTCGCCCCGGAGGAGGCTGGCGATCCCGTGCTGGGTGCCGCCCGAGAGGCAATCGCTCAAATGCCGGCGCTGGAATGGATCGGCTATCTCTCTACGGTCGGGGTTTACGGCAATTATGACGGCGCCTGGGTCGATGAAACGGCTGAATGCCGGCCGGTGTCGAAGCGTTCGATGATGCGGGTGGCGGCAGAGCAGGACTGGCTGGAGCTGGGCCGCGAGATTCGCCGGCCGGTGGCGATCCTGCGACTCTCCGGCATTTACGGGCCGGGCCGCAATGCCCTGCTCAATCTGGAAAACGGCAGCGCAAGGCGGCTGGTCAAGCCCGACCAAGTGTTCAACCGCATTCATTGCGACGACATTGCAGGCTCCCTGTGGCAGCTCATCCAAGGCAATAAAGGCGGCATCTTCAACGTCACCGACGATCTGCCGGCGCCGCCGCAGGACGTCGTCGCCTATGCCGCATCATTGATGGGCATCGAACCGCCGCCCGAGATTCCTTTCGACGCCGCCCAACTTTCGCCCATGGCGCGGTCCTTCTATGGCGAGAACAAGCGCGTCGGCAACGCGGCGATCAAGGCGGCGGGCTATTCCCTGCGCTTTCCGGACTACCGCGCCGCCTTCGACCATATGTGGGCGAGCGGCGACTGGCGCGACGGCGAGGCGCGCAGCCCGATGAAGCGCTAAAAGCAATTCCAGGAAAAGTGTGACACGGTTCTCCGTCCGGGATTGCGTCAAAACAGAGATAGAGCGGTTCACCGTTTCGGTGAACCGCTCTATCGATCGAAGCGTTCCGCGTTGCATGCTATGATTCGGCCTGGTGGGGATCCGGTTTCATGAAAACACCGATACAGCCATCTCTCGGCAAAAAATTCAGGCTGGCGGCCGCTCTCGGCCTGTTCGTCCTTGCCGGTCTAGCCGTACGGCCGGCCGCGGCCGAGGAACGGGCAAAAGACCTGTTCGGCGCCAAGAAACTGCCAGCCGCGAGCGCGGCGCAATCGATCGGCTTCTATTCCAAGGGCTGTTTTGCCGGCGGCGTCGCCATTCCCATGGACGGTCCGACCTGGGAGGTGATGCGGCCGTCCCGCAACCGTCGCTGGGGCCATCCGGCTATGATCGCGGTGATCGAGAAATTGTCGCGCGACGCGGCAGCCGATGGTTGGCCGGGCCTGCTGATCGGCGACATTTCGCAGCCGCGCGGCGGCCCGATGCTGACCGGGCATGCCTCGCACCAGATCGGGCTCGACGCCGACATCTGGCTGACGCCGATGCCCAGCCGCCCGCTGTCGATGGCGCAGCGCGAATCGATGAGCGCCACCTTGATGGTCGATGAGAAGACCCATCTGGTGAAGGACGCGCTGTGGACGCCGGCGCACACAAGGCTTCTGAAGCGGGCGGCGAGCTACAGCCAGGTCGAGCGCATCCTGGTCAATCCGGGCATCAAGAAGAAACTCTGCGACACCGTCAGGGGCGACCGCGGCTGGCTGCGCAAGATCCGGCCGTTTTGGGGCCACGACTATCATTTTCACATGCGCATCGGCTGTCAGCCGGGATCCCCCGGCTGCAAGGCGCAGGAAGCGACGCCGGACGATGACGGTTGCGGCAAGCCATTGGCCTGGTGGTTCACGCAGGAGCCGTGGCGGCCCAACAAGAACCCGGATGCCCCCAAGGCACGCGACCTGATGACGATGGCGAACCTGCCGAGCGAATGCCGCGCCGTGCTCGACGCGCCGGGGCCGGCCTCGGCCGAGGCGGCGACCTATCATGGCGGCGGCGTGCCGGTCGCGGCTGCCGCACCCGAACCCGAAGCGCCGTCATTGTCCGCCACGCCGGCCGCCGCCGGCTTGCCAAGTACGGTGAACGCCTTCACGGCGACCCCCGAGACCGGCGTGCCGCTGCCGCGACCGCGGCCGCCAGGAAACTGACGGTCACGGCCCAATCGGTTCGGGGCCTTATTTTTGCGAAACCGTGTCGGTTTGGCCGCACAGCCGGCCTCAGCGCGCCGCCGGGGTCGAAAACCGTTTCCCTTTTCAAACCCATGCGCTAGTCAACGGAAGAACGGCTAGATGCCGTCGGTGGCGCCGGAGACGGACGAGAGCATGCCAGGCACAGGCGACGACGATACTTTGTTGCGGTTTCCGATCCTTATCGGCGACATCGGCGGCACCAATGCGCGCTTTTCGATCGTGCTCGACGCCAATTCCGAGGCAGGCGAGCCGACCATCGTCCAGACGGCGAACTACAACACCATCGACGAGGCGATCCAGGCGGCCGTGCTCGATCGCTCGTCGGTGCGTCCCAATTCGGCGGTGCTGGCGGTGGCCGGTCCGGTCGACGGCGACGAGATCGAACTGACCAACTGCCCCTGGATCGTCAAGCCGAGAAAAATGTTCGCCAGCCTCGGCCTGAGCGACATCGTCGTGCTCAACGATTTCGAGGCGCAGGCGCTGGCCGTCGTCGCGCTCGGCGAGGAGCACATGGAAAAGATCGGCGGCGGCACGCCGGAGCCCAATGCCGGCCGCGTCGTGCTCGGCCCCGGAACCGGGCTCGGCGTCGCCGGGCTGGTCCATGCGCTGCACCACTGGATACCGGTGCCCGGCGAGGGCGGCCATATGGACATCGGTCCGCGCTCGGCCCGCGATTTCGAGGTTTTTCCGCATATCGAGAAGCTGGAGGGCCGCATTTCGGGCGAGCAGATCCTGTGCGGACGCGGTCTGGTCAATGTCTATCGGGCGGTTGCCAAGGCGGACGGCAAGCCGTCGCCCTTCACCACGCCGGCCGAGATCACTGCCGCGGCACTTGCGAAAACCGATCCGGTTGCCGAGGAAGCGCTGGAGACCTTCGTCACCTGCCTTGGGCGCACGGCAGGCGACCTTGCTCTGGTGTTCATGAGCCGCGGCGGCGTGTTTCTCACCGGTGGCATCGCGCAGAAGATCGTGCCGGCGCTGAAAGCCGGCAATTTCCGTGCCGCTTTCGAGGACAAGGCGCCGCACAGCGCGATGATGCGCACCATGCCGGTGTATGTCATTACCCATCCGCTGGCCGCACTTCTGGGCCTTGCCGCCTATGCCAGGAACCCCTCGCTGTTCGGTGTCCAGACTTCGGGCCGGCGCTGGCGCGACGAAGTTAGTCACCCCGAGGCATAGGCAAGCTGGCTGCTTGGCGTTAAGAGGGGTGCCAAATTGCCCGGCCGCGGGAAGCGGAAATCTACGAAGCGCTCCAATTTGACATTTCAGCCCCCCAATTTGTCGAAACCCCGTGCGGGAGAGATCGTGGCGGTCATCCGCCGTATCCTCCAGGAAAATGGCCGCGACTATCGGGGGGCGTATGTTTTCACCATCCTCTGCCTGCTGACCGTGTCGGCGACGACGGCGCTTGCCGCCTGGATCATGAGTCCGGTCGTCAATCAGATCTTCTACGAACGGCGCGGCGACCTGATCCCATGGATCTGCGCCGCACTGCTCGGTGCCTTCATCCTGCGCGGCCTTGCCGGCTACGGCCAGGCGGTGACGATGGCCAGGATCGGCAACAATCTGGTGGCGCGCTATCAGCAGCGCATCTTCAACCATCTGATGAAGCTTGGCGTCTCCTTCTTCAACGACACAAGGTCCGGGCGGCTGGCCGCGCAGGTCAACGAGAACGTCAACGGCATTCGCGACCTGTTGTCGATGACGGTGACCTCGACCGCGCGTGATGCCGTCTCGCTGGTCGGCCTGGTCGGCGTGATGATCTACCAGGATCCGATACTCTCCTTGAGTTCGCTGCTGATCGGGCCGCCGCTGATCTGGACCGTCACCTATCTGATGCGCCGGGTGCGCCGCATCACGCGCGAATCGGTGCAGATCAACTCTCGGCTGATCGGCGCCATGCAGGAAGCCACGCAAGGCATCGCCATCGTCAAGGCCTTCACCATGGAGGACGAGCTGTCGCGCCGGATCAGCCAGCTAGCCGAGGATGCCGAGCAGCGGTCGAACAAGATCGCTCGCGTCTCCGAGCGGCTGACGCCGGTCTCCGAACTGCTGGCCGGCATCGCCTTCGCCAGCGTCATCGCCTATTCCGGCTACCGGGCCACCGTTCTCGGCCAGCCGCCGGGCGCGGTGTTTTCCTTCATCACGGCGCTGACGCTCGCCTATGATCCGGCCCGCCGTCTGGCGCGCATGCAGGTCGGCATGGAACGCGCGCTTGTGAATGCGCGCATGATCTACGAGCTTCTCGACATCGAGCCGCAGCAGAGCGACGCCCAAGGCGCCGCCGAGGCGAAATTCACCTCCGGCGAAGTGCGTTTCAACAACGTCTCCTTCCGCTATGTCGAGGAGGCTCCGGTGCTGCAGGATCTGAGTTTCGTCGCCGCGGCCGGCAAGGTGACGGCAATCGTCGGCGCTTCGGGCGCCGGCAAGACGACATTGGTGGCGCTGCTGCAGCGCTTCTACGATGTCGAGGCGGGATCGATCGAGATCGACGGCCAGGACATCTCGAAGGTCACCAAACAGTCGCTGCGCGGTTCCATCGCCTATGTCTCGCAGCAGCCCTATCTGTTCGAAGGCACCATCCGCGACAACATCCGCTACGGCCGGCTGAGCGCCACCGATGCCGAGATCGAACAGGCCGCGGGCCAAGCCGCGGCCGACGACTTCATTCGCCAGCAGCCGCAGGGCTACGACACGCCGGTCGGCGAGAACGGCGTGACGCTGTCCGGCGGCCAGCGCCAGCGCGTCTCGATCGCGCGGGCCATCGTGCGGCAGGCACCGATCCTTTTGCTCGACGAAGCGACATCGGCGCTCGACAACGAGGCCGAGGCTCGCGTCCAGCAGGCGCTGACAAAGGTCATGGAAGGCCGCACCACCATCGTCATCGCGCACCGGCTGTCGACGGTGGTCAATGCCGACCACATCATCGTCATGGAACAGGGCCGGCTGGTCGAGGAAGGCACGCACGCCTCGCTGATGGCCGATCCGCACAGCGTCTATGCCCGCTTCCACCGCATCCAGGGCGTCAAGGGTCTGGGGCTTGTCGACGACAGCGCGCCGATCCGGACTTCGGCGCAACGCCTGTCACAAGGCATCGACACGCAGAGCATCGCCGGGAGCACGACATGAGCGCCACGCCCGCAACCGACGGACCGGCAAATGATATGGGCCTGGTGGTGGTGGGCGCCGCCGGCCGCATGGGCCAGACGCTGATCCGTGCCATCCACTCTATATCAGGCGCGCGGGTCATCGGCGCGGTCGAGCGGGCGGATTCGCCGCATCTGGGCAAGGATGCCGGCGAGCTGGCCGGCATCGGCATCATCAACGTGCCGATCAGCGACGATCCGCTGCCGGTGTTCGCCAAGGCCGACGGTGTGCTCGATTTCACCACGCCTGCTTCGACGGTCGAATTCGCCGGCTACGCGGCGCAGGCGCGCATCGTCCATGTCATAGGCACTACCGGCTGTTCGACCGATGACAATGCCAGGATCGCGGCGGCGGCGCGCCATGCGACGATCGTCAAATCGGGCAATATGAGCCTCGGCGTCAATCTTCTGGCGGTGCTGGTCGAGCAGGCGGCGCGCGCGCTCGATGCCGACGATTTCGACATCGAGATCCTCGAAATGCACCACAAGCACAAGGTCGACGCGCCTTCGGGCACGGCGCTGCTGCTGGGTGAAGCCGCCGCCGCCGGGCGTGGTATCGAGCTCTCAGGCAACGACGTGCGCGTCCGCGACGGCCACACCGGGGTGCGCAAGACGGGCTCGATCGGCTTTGCCACGTTGCGCGGGGGCTCTGTCGTCGGCGACCACAGCGTGATGCTGGCCGGCACCGGCGAGCGCATCACCCTGTCGCACCACGCCGAGGACCGCGCCATCTTCGCCCGCGGCGCCGTCAAGGCGGCGCTTTGGGCGCGCGGCAAGAAGCCGGGACTGTATTCGATGCGGGACGTGCTCGGCCTCAGCTGAGCCGGCCTGATCCATAAACCTGAAGGAGCAAACATGTCGCGAACCCTCGTGCTCGTGCGCCACGGCCAGAGCGAATGGAATTTGAAGAACCTGTTCACCGGCTGGCGCGACGTCGACCTGACCGAACAGGGCCACGCCGAGGCCAAGGCCGCCGGGCAAAAGCTCAAGGCGCGCGGCCTGAAATTCGACATCGCCTTCACCTCCGCGCTGATCCGGGCGCAAAAGACATGCCAGCACATCCTCGACGCGGTCGGCCAGGGCGACCTGAAGACCATCCGCGACCAGGCGCTCAACGAGCGCGACTATGGCGACCTCTCCGGCCTCAACAAGGACGACGCCCGCAAGAAATGGGGCGAGGAGCAGGTGCATGTCTGGCGCCGCTCCTACGACGTGCCGCCGCCTGCCGGCGAGAGCCTGAAGGACACCGGCGCCCGCGTCTGGCCCTATTACCTGCACGATTTGCAGCCGCATGTGCTGCGCGGCGGCACCGTGCTGGTCGCCGCGCACGGCAACTCCCTGCGCGCGCTGATCATGGCGCTCGACGGCAAGTCGGGCGAGGAGATCGTCAAGCTGGAACTCGGCACCGGCGTGCCGGTCATCTACCAGCTCAACGCCGATTCCACCGTCGCTTCCAAGGAAGTGCTGGACGACTGAGCCGGCGAACGGAGCACCTGCGAAAAAAGCGCGTTGACAGCAATCGCTTGCCCGCTTACATGAGCCCGCACCAGCCCAGATGGCGGAATTGGTAGACGCGCACGGTTCAGGTCCGTGTTCCGCAAGGAGTGGAGGTTCGAGTCCTCTTCTGGGCACCAAATTCCCGTTTCGAACCACTTGACGGTTCAGAAACTTAGAGAAAAAAGCCCGGTTCGTCCGGGCTTTTTCTTTTCAGCCAACCTCCCCTTCCGGCCAGTCCCCTCACAAACCGCTTCAAACTCCGCGGCCGCTTCGCTACGCTCAAAACCATGGCTCAATCCACCAACCCGATCTTCGGTGCCCGCCGCGACCAGGCGTTCCCCACGCTGGCCGAGGTGGACATCGACCGCATGCGCCGGTTCGGCGAGGCCAGCGCCTATGCAGCCGGCGAGCACATCATCGAAGCCGGCGATGTGGCGCCCGGCCTGATCGTCGTGCTGTCGGGTAGCGTGGACATCACCCAGGACGGCGGGCTCGGCCGGCGCGAGACGATCGTCACGCACGGCCCGGGCAGCTTTGTCGGTGAGCTGGCGCAGCTTTCGGCCCGTCCCTCGCTGGTGAATGCGCAGGCCGCCGAGCCGGTGGAGGCGTTCGTCATCGCCTCGCAACGACTGCGCGACCTGATGGTGCAGGAGGCCAATCTCGGCGAGCGCATCATGCGGGCGCTGATCCTGCGCCGCGTCGGGCTCTTGGAGAGCGCCACCAGCGGGCCGATCATCATCGGACCCCAGGACAATGCCGACGTGTTGCGGCTGCAGGGTTTTCTGGCGCGCAGCGGCCAGCCGCACCGCGTGCTCGATTCCGACAGCGATCCCTGCGCCAAAACCCTGGTCGAACGCTTCGAGGTCGATCCGCACCACCTGCCGATCGTGCTCTGTCCAAACGGCAGGCTGCTGATGAACCCCGGCGAAAAGGACCTCGCCCGCTGCGTCGGCCTGTTGCGCCCGATCGATGCCGATACGGTGTATGACGTGGCCATCGTCGGCGCCGGCCCGGCAGGGCTGGCGGCGGCGGTCTATGCGGCATCCGAAGGGCTGTCGACGATCGTGCTCGATTGCCGTGCCTTCGGCGGACAGGCCGGCGCCTCCTCGCGCATCGAGAACTATCTCGGTTTCCCGACCGGCATCACCGGCATGGCGCTGATGGCGCGCGCCTACAACCAGGCGCAGAAGTTCGGCGTTGAAATGGTCATCCCGGACGAGGCGAAGCTTTTGAGCGCGGCCACCGACACTTCAGGCGCCCGCTATCTGCTCGATGTCGGTGACGGCGAGACCGTGCGCACGCGCAGCGTGGTGATCGCCAGCGGCGCGCGTTATCGTCGCCTCGACATCGCCGATCTGGCGCGGTTCGAGGGGACGTCCGTGCACTATTGGGCGTCGCCCATCGAAGGCCGGCTTTGCGCGGGCCAGGAAGTGGCGCTGGTCGGCGCCGGCAATTCGGCCGGGCAAGCGGCTGTCTACTTGGCCAGTCATGCGCGGAAGGTGGCGCTGCTGGCGCGCGGCGGCAGCCTCGATGCCAGCATGTCGCGCTACCTGGTCGAGCGCATCCGGGCGCAGCCGAACATCGAGGTGCTGACCGGGACCGAAATCGAGGCGCTGGACGGCGAAGAGGGCAATCTTGCCACGGTGCGCTGGCGCAACCGCGCCAGCGGCGCGGAAACGACGCGCCCGATCCGCCATCTCTTCCTCTTCATCGGCGCCGATCCGAACACCGATTGGCTGGCCAACTGCGATGTCGCGCTGGACGCCAGGGGTTTCGTGCGCACCGGATCGGACATAGGATCGGCGCAGATGGAGACGAGCCGCAGCGGCGTGTTCGCCATAGGCGATGTCCGCGCCGGTTCGGTCAAACGGGTCGCGGCGGCTGTCGGCGAAGGCGCCCAGGTGGTCGCGGCTCTGCATGCCTACCTCGCGCGCGGCAACGCCGACACATTTCGAATGGCCGGGAGACCATGATGGATGAATGCAGACATACGCGCGACATCAGGAAGGTCACGCCGAGCGCGCTCGGCTGCGAGGAATGCCTGAAGAGCGGGTCGCAATGGGTGCATCTGCGGCTGTGTCGTACCTGCGGCCATGTCGGCTGCTGCGACGACTCGCCCAACCGCCACGCCACCAAGCATTTCCACGCCATCAAGCATCCGATCATCGAGGGCTACGATCCGCCCGAAGGCTGGGCATGGTGCTATGTCGACGAGGTGTTTGTCGACCTCGGCGACGATGTGACCCCGCAGAACGGTCCGATCCCGCGCTTTGTTTGAGCGCCCTGGAGACGCCGAAGAAGAGCCCGGTTCGCCCGGGTTTTTCTTTGTCCAGCATTACGCGCTCGATGCCCGACTGTCCGCAAACTGACAGCCTACCCGTTCCAGTGTCCTGCCAGCTCACGATCATCCGAGCCCGACAAAGCTTTGACATGATCGCGGCTAGTTTAGAAACATTCAAAACTGGAAGGCTCGCATGCACCCCACCTATACAAGCGCGCAAAAAGCCATTCACTGGGCGGTGTTTCTGCTGGTCATCGGCCTTTATGGCTTGACCTATGTGGAAGAACTTTTTCCGCGCGGCGATCCCGGCAGCGCGCTCGTCTGGTGGTTCCATATTTCGTTCGGGCTGCTGTTGTTTGCGCTGGTCGTCATCCGCGTCGGCCTGCGCCTGATACTGGGAACGCCAGGGCTGCCGACGGAAATGTCGGACCTTGAACGATGGGCGGCCAAGATCGCGCATCTGCTGCTCTATGCGCTGCTGGTGACCATTCCGGCTCTCGGCATCCTGCTGACTTGGTATAGGGGCGACGCCTTGAGCTTCTTCGGCCTCTTCACCATCCCGGCCCCGGTATCGCCCGACCGCGACACGGCCCGGTTCATCAGGGAACTGCACAGCCTGTGCGCCAATTCGATCCTCATCCTCGCCGGAGTGCACGCGGCCGCGGCGCTATGGCATCATTTCATCCGCAAGGACGACGTGCTCAAGCGAATGCTGCCGGAAAGCACGCTCTCCTGGAGCAAGTCCGGGAAAGTGTGAAGTGGTTTCCCAGGAAAAGCGCATGGCGCCTTCCCTCGTTGATCGGGAGGGCCTTTCCCTCGACCTTCTTTTTTCTTCAGAAGGCGCTCTCCCCGAGAGGGCTAACGCCGACCGATAGCGCCTACCGCACGGAGCCGGTGACGGTCGGGTCGATCATGCTGGGAACCGACTTGCGTTCGTTTCCGGCAAGCGCCGCTATGATAAGCAGGCTGGCAACCACCGGGACAAACAGGATGGCAACGCGAGCCTGCACGTAAAATATGGCGCGCCATTCATTGCGCTTGTCGGGGCTGTTGCTCATCATACTCACTTTGTCGGCCCCCCGGGCCGTGACATAGAAGCTAACGGTTAAACAACTCCTTCCGACTTCGTTAACCTGGCGGATTTGAGGCGAAATTCCCACGCGATCCCCAAGATGGCGATCCCGGGCTTCAGTTGAGCCCGATGCGGCTGGCGCCCTGCCGGAACAGCGCTACGGCATCCGGTTCGAAGCGAAAGGTGCCGATGAAATCGTCGGCGCAATAGTCCGGCCTTGTCTTGCGGATGGCGGCGGCGAAGCCGCGCGCCTCGTCGAGCCGTCCGGCCAGCGCCAGGCAGTGCGCGGCGATCGCCAGTATGATGGCGTGGGCGTTGGGCCGCGCCGCCGCCTTCAGCGCCCATTCGGCCGCCTCCTCAAACTGGCCGAGCCGGACATGCGCCATGGCGCGTGCGCCCAGCATGCCGAACAGCAGCGGGTCGAACGGGCTGAGATGGCGCGAATGATCGGAAGAGCCTATCGCCGCTCGCGGGTCGCCCGACTGCGAATGCACGAAGGACAAAGCGTAGTGGCCGAGCGCGAAGTTGGGGCTGAGATCGACCGCCCGCTCGAGTTCGAGCAGCGAGCCGTCCTGCTCGCCGCGCAGCCACAGCGCCCGGCCCATCGCCCAATGGGCGGCCGGATTGTGGTCGTCGACCAGCAGGCTGTGGCCGGCGCTCTCGAAGGCCAGCGCGCTTTCGCGGTCGCGATCGCCCCAGCGCTGGAAGGCGTTCTGCCAGTGGGTGAAGGACAGGCCGGCATAGGCACGGGCGAAGGTCGGGTCGAGCTGCAAGGCCTGGGCAAAGAAATGCCGCGCCTGCTCGTTTTCGGCCTGGGTGAAGCGGTACATGTGCCAGAGGCCGCGATGGTACGCCTCCCAGGCGTTGAGCGAGCTGGGCGCCTTCAGCATGGCGCGGTTGCGCTCGACCGTTTCGATCTCGGCCGAGATCGAGGAGACGATGCTGTTGCCGATGTCGTCGAGCACGGAAAAGATGTCATCGGGCCTGCGCTCGAAGGTCTCGGCCCAGACGATCCTGGCGCTGCGCACCTCGATCAGCTCGACGCTGACGATGAGGCGGCCGGACGGGCTGCGCACCGTGCCGGTGGCGACATAGTCGACATTCAGCCGGCGGCCGGCATCCTCGGGCGCGATGTTCTGCTCTGCCAGCGCAAACACCGATCCGCGCGCGATGACGAAGAAATCCCTGAGCTTGGCCAGGCGGGTGATGATGTCGTGGGTGAAACCGTCGGCCAATCCGCCGCGCGTGCCGCCGCTC
>NZ_RZRW01001080.1:0-1123 GCF_003998745.1 Mesorhizobium sp. M7A.F.Ca.US.014.04.1.1
GAGCACCCGCGCCACGACCGAGCCGGTGCGCGACGGACTGGTGGCGAAAAGCGTCAACGCCACGCCCAGCGCACTGGCCGACCGCAACGCCTTCCTGGACCGTTTTGCGCGCTTCATCCCGGCCGCGTTCTACTACAAGACCTTCATGTGGCCGGACTGGCACAGGTTCGAGCCGCGCATCCGCGCCATGGCGGGGCTGGGCACAGTCGACGCCGACTGGACCTCGCCCGGCATGGCCGACCAGATCAACCATCATTGCGATGTGCTGGTTGTAGGCGCGGGACCGGCCGGGCTGGCGGCGGCAGGGCTGGCGTCCGGTGCTGGCCTGACCGTCACACTGGTCGACGACCAGCAGAGCCCCGGCGGATCGCTCGGCCATCGTGCCGCGGAGATCGACGGCAAGCCGGCGGCCGTATGGGGCAAGGAGACGATTGCCGGGCTTGCCGCTGGCGGTCACCTCATCCTGCCTTCGACCACCGCCTTCGGCATTTACGACCACAATCTGGTCGGGCTGAACCAGCGTCATCTCGACGGCCGGCCGGATACGCTGTGGCGGGTCAGGCCGCGCCAGATCGTGCTGGCGACCGGCGCCATCGAGCGGCCGCTGCCTTTCGCCAACAACGATCTGCCGGGCATCATGTCGGCGGATGCGGCGTTCGCCTATCTCCGGCGCCACGCTGTGCTGGTCGGCCGCCGCATCATCGTCGCCACCAACAATGACAGCGCCTATGAGGTGGCGGGGGCGCTTGCCGAGGTTGGCGCCGAAGTCAGGCTTGTCGATATCCGGCGTGACGGCGCGCCTGCGGCGGCGGCCAATGTCCGGCTGATCAAGGGGCGTTCTCTCGCATCCGCCAGCGGCAAGCTGCGCGTCGACGGCGTGACGCTCGACGACGGCACGAGGTTCGATGCCGATTGCGTTGTGGTCTCCGGCGGGTGGACGCCGACCATCCATCTCTTCGGCCAGGCCAAGGGCAAGCTCGCCTGGAGCGATGCGCGCGCGGCCTTCCTGCCGGGCGAACCGGTCGGCGGTATCGCCGTGGTCGGCGCCGCAGCCGGCGCGGTCTCCTTGTCGGAGGGGTTTGCCGGCGTGGAAAAGGCATTCGCCGGCAAGGAGAACGCGGCA
>NZ_RZRW01001081.1:0-1120 GCF_003998745.1 Mesorhizobium sp. M7A.F.Ca.US.014.04.1.1
CGGTCTGGGATCGCGAAGGCGCAGTTTTATCCTTTCGCGCATCATACTGAGCTGAATCAGTCTCGAAATAATCACTCGTCCTCGTAAATTGGGCTCCGCAATCACTTGATAAGGGAGCCATCCAATGAACTGCATCGCCACCACCGGACCCGCAACCCGCGTAGCCGCCGAGATCTTCGGGGAGAGCGGGAAGAGCGAAAACGCTTTCGCCACGAACGCCGTCATCGAAACGATCCTGAGCCGCAGTGCCGCAAAGTACTACGACCCTGCTGCCACCTTGAGCGACGACCAGATCCGCGACCTGGTGCGTATCGGCACGTCCGCGCCAACCTCCTTCCACCTGCAGAACTGGCGTTTCATCGCCGTACGCTCGCCGGAAGCCAAGGCCCGGCTGCGTCCGATCGCCTGGAATCAGCCCGCGATCACCGACGCGGCCGTGACCTTCATCATCATCGGCCAGCTGGCCGATGCCAGCACCGTTCCAGCCCGCTTGGCACCCGTGGTGAAAGCCGGCATCATGCCGGCGCACCTGGTGCCGGAGTGGGAAATCCCCGCTCGCGGTCTGTATGACGATCAGCCGCAGCGCCAGCGCGACGAAGCCGTGCGCTCCGCGACCTTTGGCGCCGCGGCGATCATCTACATGGCCCGGTCGCTGGGCCTGGGTTCGACGCCGATGATTGGTTTCGACGCTGAAGCCGTGCACCGCGAGTTCGGCCTGGCCGAAGACGAAGTGCCGGTCATGCTGTTGACCGTCGGACCGGAGCGAGCTGGCAACTGGCCGCAGAAGCCGCGCATGCCGGTGGCCGATGTGCTGGACTTCGCATAACGAAAATCCTGGAATCGCGGGCGCGCGAGAGCTCCGAGGAACCCAGGCAGGGACCTCAAGGTCGTCGTGGAGGACGCGAAGCCGACGCGTGAAAGCTCGAAAGAGCTGCCACGCCCGCTAATTACCCCAACACAAATGTCTGAGGAGACAATTCCCATGAAAGCGATCGTAGTGACGGACCAGGCTGCAGGAGAGGCAGGGATGAAGCTGGTACAGCGGCACGAGCCGCGGGCGGCAATAAACGATGTTGTTGTGGAGGTTCATGCGGCGGGATTCGTCAACACCGAACTGGAG
>NZ_RZRW01001082.1:0-1115 GCF_003998745.1 Mesorhizobium sp. M7A.F.Ca.US.014.04.1.1
GAGCCATGCCCGGACCCGGCGGAACGCTGATGGTGCCGTCGGATCACAAGCGCTCCGACCTGACGCCGCTGGTGCTGTCGGTTGCGCCCTTCGTCGACGCCCGCGCCTACGGTTTGGCCTCGGAACGGTGCGCGGTGATCATGGTCACCGAGGTCGCCCGGCGCATCCCCGATGGCTTCGAGACGCATGTCCGCAGCCTGTTCGACCTGACGCCGGCCGAAGCCCGGCTCGCAGCGACATTGGCATCCGGGCGGACGCTGAAGGAAGCCGCGGCAAGCTCGAGCATCACCGTGAAGACCTGCCGCACCTATCTCGAACGTATCTTCTCCAAGACCCGCACCCGGCAGCAGAGCGAACTGGTTGCGCTGCTCAAGAGCACCGAACCGCTTAGCGGGCGCGGCGGGTAGCCGGCTCATGCACAGCGAGCGTGCTAAGGATTTCGAGGCCAATGGCTGACGCAAACCTGGAAGCGGTGGCCGCCGTGGTCGGCCAGATCTACGAGGCTGCCTACGATCAGGAACGCTGGCTCGAAGCAGTGACTGGTCTGCGCGATCTCCTTGGCGGCTCGCGCTCCTGCATTGTGCGGCTCGATCCAACGACGAGCAACGCAGTTTCAACAGTTTATGATCCCGAGTTCGTTTCGTCCGAAGTAACCGCTGCGCACATGCGCGATCCCATCAGCGTAGTCGCGGCCGCCCTGCCTGTGGGCAAAGTCTATGACCGCACGCTGGTAACGGAAGGGGGCGCCGGCTTCCGCCGCCGTGAACTCTGGCAAGACTGGTACAGGCCGCGTGACATGTATCACGGGCTTGCCTGTAATCTTCTGGCCGCCAACGGCTCCTATTGGTTTTTTGATATTCATCGCGGTTTGAGGCAGGAAGCGTTCGGTGGCGACGACGTCCAGCTGTTGCAAAAGATCGTGCCGCACATGCTGCGCGCCGGGCAGATCGGCCGGCGGCTGGAGAATACGTCAGCGCTGGCATCGGCTTTTTCGCATCTGCCCTTCGGCGTGTTTCTGATCAACGGCCATCAGCGGATCGTGCAGATGAACGAGGCCGCCGAGGCGATGCTGGCGCGGCCCGACAGTCCGCTGGCGCTGAAGCACGGTGTGGTAG
>NZ_RZRW01001083.1:0-1115 GCF_003998745.1 Mesorhizobium sp. M7A.F.Ca.US.014.04.1.1
TTGGAAAACAGCACGAAGGGTTCGGGGTTCTTCAGCACCATCGGGTGGCTGCGGGCGATCTCCAGCAGGACGGCATGAACCTGCTTGACGTCGCTGCCATAGGCGACGCCGACCTTGATGTCGACGCGGCCGAGCTTGTTGCGGTGCGTCCAGTTGCCGACGGCGTTGTTGATCAGGTTCGAATTGGGCAGGATCACCGATTGCCGCTGGAAGGTTTCGATCTCGGTGGCGCGCACGCTGATCTTCTTGACCGTGCCGCTGACGTCGCCGGCAACGATCCAGTCGCCCACCTTGAACGGCCGCTCGGCCAGAAGGATCAGGCCGGAAACGAAATTGGACACCACGTTCTGCAGGCCAAAGCCGATACCGAGGGAAAGAGCGCCGGCGACCAGTGCCAGGCTGGACAGGTCGATGCCCGCCGCCGAGATGCCGACCAGTGCCGCCAGCGCGACGCCGGCATAGCCGACCGCCAGCCTGATCGAGTTGCGCACGCCGGTATCGACCTTGCCACGCGCCATGACCGAGCCGTCGAGCCAGCCCTGGAACCACCGCGTCAGGAAATAGCCTATGACGAAGACGACGATGCCGGAGAGGATGCCGGTGACCGAGATCGTCACCGAGCCGATGTTGATCCCGGTTGCGAGCTTGTAGGCCCAAGCCTGGATATCGCCGGGCTGGAAACCCCACATCAGCAGGATCAGCGGCAGGAACACCAGCACGATCATCACATTGATGGCAACGCTGACGACAAGGCCGAGCTGGTCGAGGGCCGTATCCTCGTAGCTGGAATTGGCCGACAGCCAGCGCCCGACGGAGGTGTTGGCGAAAGCACCCTCCTCGCCGATCGCCTGCGCCGACAGGAAGCCGATATAGGCGGTGATCAAGGCTGTGCCGGTGACGACGACCTGCAGCGAAACGAACAGCGCAAGGCCGATATAGCCGAGCAAGGCGGCTATGATGGTGAATAGGCCAAGGCCCAGCGACAGGTAGCGCAGCCATGCCGGCCAGGGCCGCCAGCTTCCGTCGCGCGCCTTGAACGGCCTCAGCATCGCCATCAGGATCAGGATGATGCCGACGATGATGGTGGCGACAAAACTGCGGGCGATGGTCAGCGA
>NZ_RZRW01001084.1:0-1114 GCF_003998745.1 Mesorhizobium sp. M7A.F.Ca.US.014.04.1.1
GGGTCCACCAGCACCGTGCGGTTGTCGACCACAACGTAGCGATATTTGACGTTGGGGACCTCATGGATCTCAACCGTTTCCGGCAGGGCTGTCCCGACATTCAGTTCCACGCCGGGGAGCTTGACCGACGCCAGGGGCTGCTTCTTCACATATTCGCGGATGACGGTGTCCTGTTCCGGCTGGATGATGATGTCGTCCGCGGCGGCTGAGCCGATCCCAGCCAATAGCAACATCGCTGCTGCGGTGTTCTTTAGAAGCATGTTCATATCTGCACTCCTGTAGGGACGGGCGCAACACGATCATCGTCCCGCGCCGCCCGGCAAGTTGAACATGGAGCCGCCCTAAACGTTCCGCCCTAGGTACTTAGGTCTAGTCCCCTTGGGACCTAAGTCTGGTTCTGGAAACCGCATTGGTCCTGTCAGCGGCAGCGGCTGGAACGCTTGGCTTCCGCGGCTGTTGTCTCTCGAATTTGGAAGAATGCAGATGTATAAAGTGTGGACCAAGCACGCTGGTTATTCGCGGCTGTTCCCTTTCTCGTGATGGCACTCGTTCTTGGCTGGCATGTGGTGGATCGGCGGGCAAACGTCCCTTCCGACGCCGAACCCGTATCTTTAACCTGCAGTAGGTGACCTGATGTTGCGCGACAAGGAGAGTCGGATCTTAGAGGCAGGCCTGCTGGCGGCGGTGCCTGTTTGTGTGGCGATTACCGCACTGGTCGCCTTGATGACCTTGGCCAGCATATGAATCGGTTCCTTTTCGCAGCCTCCGACTTCCTATCTCGGCCGCCAGGCTTCTATGTCATGCTCGTGGCAATGGTTTTGTGCACCGCCCTGGTGCCTTTTGGACTGACAAATGCGGTCACCTATGCCCTGTCGGTTGCCGCCATCGTGATCACCGGTGTTGTCCTTTTACAAGGCTATCGCGATACCGCCGCCATTCACGCAAAACTCGACGAGATCATCGTTTCACTGAACGAAACCAGGAACGACGTTGTCGGATTGGAGCATGCCGAGCCGGACGAGATCAGGGAGAAGCTTGGAAAACTCGAAGAAGAAGCGTCCCGAACAGTCGGGGCTGCCAGGCGCGAACTTTCGAAAGCAACAGGAGAGAGATC
>NZ_RZRW01001085.1:0-1113 GCF_003998745.1 Mesorhizobium sp. M7A.F.Ca.US.014.04.1.1
GCAGGATAGCGAGCGCGGCAAGACCGCGCCGTCGCCATTTTTTCTCGCCACCGCCGGCTGGGTCGATGTCGGTTGAAACCGCGCTCATGTCTTGCCCTGCCGTGTCTGGCCCTGCCGTGTCTGGCCCTGCGGCGGTGCAGGAGCGTCGAGATCGTATAGCGGCAAGACATCCGCCGGTTGACCATCGGCACCGGTCGGAACGGCATCGAGGCTGATGCGAGCCTGGGCGTCGAGCGGGCCGAACTGACGTGCGGCGATAAGCAGGCTGGCGCCTCGGATCTGGTCGGCCGGCAACTCGAAGACGAACAGGCCGCTTCTCTCCAGCCCTGGATCGACGGCATGTGGCGGCATATCCTGGCGATAGCTGAGCCGCTCCGTCTGGCGGTAGCGCAGGCCGGTCGGGCCTTGCCAGGTGCCGTCGGCGACCGTGGTGGAGGTGCTGGTGGCGGTGAGATTGGTCGCTGCCACCGCCCACAGTCCGCTGGTGGTCAGCAGCCTTTCCTGGCCGAACTGGTTGGTCTTCAGCGTGCGCGCAAAGACCATTCTGTCGAGGCGGACATCGAAGCTGCGCGCCCGCACCGTGTCGTGCATGGCGCCATCAATGGGGATCGGCGCGGTGAGTTCGGCATAATGCGGCTTCGACACCTGCATGCCGTAGCTGAGCACCACGGTGGCGGCGACGATCAGGAGATTGCCGATGGCGCGGATCCTCATGAGCCGCTCTCGGGCAGGTCGGCGACCGGCATGGTGACGGTGCCGAGCCGATAGGAATTGAACCAGCCCGGCGTGCCGTAAAGATTGTCGCGCGGCTTGAAGATCTCGGCGGTGACGCCGAAGCTGAGATTTGCCGGCACGGCGGCGTTACCGGCAAGCGGCCAGACATAGGCCATGCGTTCGGTCATGCCGGGATGCAGTTCCGGCGTCAGCGTCGAATCGCGGGCCAGCGCGATCATCGGCGTGGAATCGGGCAGGTCGATCCCGTCCGGCTTGAAGACGTTGAAATAAGCCTTGTCGGATTGCGCCGTGCGATTGGTCAGATCGGCCTCCAACACCAGCGCCTTCTGGCCTGGTTTCAGCGCCACGCCATAGAGTTTGGCGCGGCTGACATAGGCG
>NZ_RZRW01001086.1:0-1110 GCF_003998745.1 Mesorhizobium sp. M7A.F.Ca.US.014.04.1.1
CGCCGGACCGTCATGCGGTCATACGGAAATGCCGCCGCCGCGCCGGGGCGATCGTTTCCGTTCGAAGTTGGCATGCTATCGCTCATGTTTGACCACGCGTCGCAATCGACAATGGCTTGCTCGACAACGTTTGAACCAGGTGCTCGGTTCTGGGAAACGTCGATGGGCCTTCTCGTCGACACTAATTTGTTCATGGCGCCTCCGTTGGCGCTTGTATCGGGTACGGCCTCCATCCGGAGCTTGGCTTTGGCATCGATGGCATTCGCGCTCGGTGCACGCTTGCCAAGATTGGTCATCAAGATGGGAACGCCATAGTGGCCCGCGCCCGTCGCATGAAGATCGATCCGTCGAGCACGCGGCTCAGACAGGCTGACATCGCCTCACTCCTCGATACCAGCGTCAAGACAATCAGTAGGCTGCTTACTCGCGTGCGCATCCGGCTGACTGAGAGCCTTGGGGCATCAGCCAACGTCAACCTCGTCGGACCGGTTCAGGTTGATCGTTGAGGGATACTATGCAGCTCCCAAGAGCCCGGCATGCGGTCACGGTCATGCCGGGCTCTTCGTATTCCGACTGCTAGGCCTGGACGGATCGCGAACGACACGCCAATTTTCCGGCGGTTGGTCAGCCCAAGCGGGCTATCACTTGTGCCCGAGGGAACGGCTTCGGACCAGTCGCGTCAATGCGTGTCCGGCGATGGCGCGATCGCGCGTCTACCTTCTCTCAGATACCGAACTCAACACCTTCATTGTCCACACTTGCATCTTCCCCGTCTCCCTTCAGCCCAGTCAGAATATCGCCGGCCAGCAGCTTTTCCTTCGACAGCAGCCCTGCGTCCTCGAGCGCCTCGAGATCCGGCAGCTGGCGCAGCGTGTCGAGCCCGAATTGCGACAGAAAATTTTTGGTCGTCACATAGGTATAGGGCGCGCCCGGCTGCGGACTGCGCGGCCCCGAGGCGATGAGGTCCTGCCCCCGCAGCACACCGATCAGGTCGCGCGACACCTCCTTGCCAAAGAAGGAAGACAACTCGCCGCGCGTGATCGGCTGGAAATAGGCAATGCACATCAAAACCAGTGCCTCCGCCTGCGACAGTTCTTTTGCCCCCTCGCC
>NZ_RZRW01001087.1:0-1108 GCF_003998745.1 Mesorhizobium sp. M7A.F.Ca.US.014.04.1.1
GTCGACAGGGTCGTGGCGATGCCGGGCGTGGTGGTGGCGACGATGGCAAACAGGATGAGCGGGAAAATGGGCTCGAGCATGCGGCGTCCTCGGTGGGAGGGCTGCCATCGTAGCTGCGCACGAACTTCAGTAAATGCAATGTTTGCTATGGTTGACATTAGCAAGCATAATGCCAACCATGATCCGAAATCTCGACATGGCGCTGATCCGCACCTTTATCACCGTCGCCGACAAGGCCAGCATGACAGCGGCGGCCAATGCACTGCACCTGACGCAAGGTGCTGTCAGCCAGCAGGTCAAACGGCTGGAGGAGGCGTTCGGCTCGAGCCTCTTCGAGCGCGACCGGCGCGGCTTGCGGCTGACGCGCGCCGGTGAACAGCTGTTCGGCAGGGGCAAGCGGCTGCTGGCCTTGGATGACGAGATCTGGGCCGAAATGGCTGGGAGCCCGGGGGCCGGCCAGGTGCGGCTCGGCGTGCCCTCCGACCTTGTCGGCACCTTGCTGGCGCCGGTGCTGAAGACCTATGCCGAGACCTATCCGCAGGTCGAGATATCGCTGGTCTGCGCCTCGTCGCCAGAATTGACTGCTGCCCTTGCGGCCGGGACCATCGACCTTGCCGTGATCGAGGAATGCGCCGGCCCGTCGGCCGGCGAATGCCTCGTCGTTGACCGGCTGGTCTGGGTCGGTGCCAAGGGCGGCGTTGCCCGCGCCAAGCGGCCGCTGCCGGTCTCGATCGTCGCCGACACCTGCGCTTTCCGGCCGGCTGTGTTGGCGGCGCTCGGTGAGCATGGGCTGGAGTGGCGCACCGTGTTCGAGAACGGCAACATCGACGCGACGACCGCGACGGTGCGCTCCGACCTCGCCGTCACCACCTGGCTGGCCTCCACGGTGCCAGCCGATCTCGACATATTGCGATCGGAGTCCGGCCTGCCGCCGCTGCCGAATTTTGCCATCAACCTGCATCTGCCGAGGCATGGGGTAGGGCCCGCGGCGCAGGAATTCGCACGGCATATACGGGAAGGGCTGGCGCGGCGACCAGTCGCTGCTTGAAGCTTCTCAGAACTTGGGTTCCTCTCCCCCGTCGATCGGGGTGAGGTGTCGAGCGAAGCT
>NZ_RZRW01001088.1:0-1107 GCF_003998745.1 Mesorhizobium sp. M7A.F.Ca.US.014.04.1.1
GATGCTGGTTACACCGCCTCCCTGCTGCAGGAACGTGGTTTACGGGCTCGAGCGGCGAGCCCCGAGGACTTAGAGGGATTGCTTGCACTGTCCCCTGGAGTGCTGGTTGTTACCCATGAAGCCTTAAATCCTCAGGCTATCGCAACAGTTGAAAGTTTCCTTCAGGCGCAGCCGAATTGGTCGGAAATTCCAATCGTTGTTTTGTTGGACCGTGGGGCACAGCAGTCACGCATCCAAGCGGCGCTGAGCGCTGCCTGGCCACGTTCACGTCAGATATACTATCAGCGTCCAGTGGCTGCGCTCGAACTAATAAGCGGAATCCAGTCGGCACTCCTCACCAGAATTCGCCAGCGCGACGTGCGTGACTATCTTGAGCGGGAGACGGAACTCCGCCTTGAACTAAATCATCGAGTGAAAAACATCCTGGCGACCGTCATATCCATCTTCGATATGACCAGGCGCGGTGCGATCTCGGCAGAAGGGCTTGCAGAAGACTTCAAAGGGCGATTGAGGGCCTTGTCGGATGTTCATTCTGCAGTTTTTGCTGCCGGTGGCGAGACCGTGGCCTTAACGGATGTCGCAAAATCGGTCCTCGCGCCATACCTTTCCAAGCAACAAACTGCCATCACGATCGACGGACCCGAGGTGCTGCTTTCGCGCGATGCCGGTACAACTCTCGCCCTCTCGCTTCATGAACTAGCAACAA
This sequence comes from Mesorhizobium sp. M7A.F.Ca.US.014.04.1.1, assembly GCF_003998745.1. Taxonomy (NCBI): domain Bacteria; kingdom Pseudomonadati; phylum Pseudomonadota; class Alphaproteobacteria; order Hyphomicrobiales; family Phyllobacteriaceae; genus Mesorhizobium; species Mesorhizobium sp. M7A.F.Ca.US.014.04.1.1. The sequence continues at coordinate 707 of NZ_RZRW01001088.1, forward strand.
ACGCCATTAAATATGGCGGCTTGTCCCGCCCCGAAGGCAGGATACGAATGGAATGGAATATAACGGCGAGTTCGGAACCAGTGCTGACGCTGAGATGGATCGAATCAGGAGGACCGTCGGTAGTTCAACCCTCGCGAGTAGGATATGGAACACGCTATATGCGCGCCGCATTGACCAGCCTATTTGGAGAGGCTCCAGATCTTGTTTTCGCGTCGGATGGCCTGCGTTTCTCTATTCGCGGCCTACTGTCCCGCCTTGCACCCGATGAACGGCTAGGCTGATCGCGGCAGCGCCTACAATTTGGGCAGCGGAAATTCTAAGGTCGGTTGAGACCGGTGACCACTCCCTTGGCATTCAACGACCGCGCAATCTGAAGCTCGGTCCGACCAGCCTTCACGTAT
>NZ_RZRW01001089.1:0-1106 GCF_003998745.1 Mesorhizobium sp. M7A.F.Ca.US.014.04.1.1
TTTGACCCTCGATCAGCTGATGGCTTTCGCCATCACGGACGATCATGCCCGGCAGGAACAGGTTTTCGAAAGCCTCACCTACAATCGCGAGCCCTACGTCATCCGCCGCGAACTGACGCGGACGCATGTTGCGGCGAACGACCGCCGCGCCGTCTTCATCGGCGCGGAAGCCTACATGGAAGCCGGCGGTGCCATCCTGCGCGACCTGTTCACCGAGGATCGCGGCGGCTTCTACGAGGATGCCGCTTTGCTCGACCGCTTGGTGATTGAGAAGCTGCAAGGCATCTCTGAAACCGTCAGGCAGGCCGAGGGTTGGAAATGTGCAGATGTCCATATCGACTTCCCCCACGCAAACGGCTTGCGCCGTACCTACCCACAGCCGGTGGATTTGTCGGAGGAAGACAAAGCTGCCTACGCAAGGGCATCCGACGAGTTCAACCGGCTCACAGATGAATGGAATAGCGCCGAGGAACTGCCGGACGATGTTGATCAGCGTTTCGGCAAACTTGAAGCCGAGATCGAGCGCATCGACGCTCTGCGTCACGCCTACGATGCTGATATTGTTTCGCGTGGTGGCGTGTTCGTCGTGCTTTCCCATGATGGAGCGGCGCGCATCGAACGAGGTTTCATCCGCGCCGAGGATGAGCAGGTGGGACCGGAAGCGGAAACGCTTCCAGACGGCGAGGACTACGCCGTCAATGACGATGGCGAGATCATCGAAGACGGAAGCGGTTCGGATTCCGATGGTGGCAGCCACGAAGAAGCGGAGGATGATGGCAAGCCGTTGTCGGACCTTCTTATTCGCGACTTGACCGCTTATCGTACGCTTGGGCTTCGCCTTGCGCTTGGCGAACAGCCGGACATTGCCCTTGTTGCGGTTACCCATACGCTTGCGGCGCAGACCTTCTATCAGGGTGCTGATGCCCACTGCCTCGAAATCCGCCCAACCAGCGTCTACCTCGCCGGTCACGCGGACGGCATCGAAGATACGGCGGCAGGCAAGGCATTGGCAGATCGACATGCGGAGTGGGCTGCGGACATGCCTCGCGATGTGGCCGACCTGTGGGGCTTCATCGCCTCACTCGACCACGCCAGCGTCATGGCGT
>NZ_RZRW01000109.1:0-12840 GCF_003998745.1 Mesorhizobium sp. M7A.F.Ca.US.014.04.1.1
GAATAGGGGAATAGGGGAATAGGTATTCCCTTCCCTACTCCCCTACTCCCCTACTCCCCTACTCCCTTACTAAGCTGCCAGATCGCGCAGCACGTATTGCAGGATGCCGCCGTTCTTGAAGTAGTCGAGCTCATCCAGCGTATCGATGCGGCAGATGATCGGCACGTTCTTCACCGTGCCGTCGCCATAGGTGATTTTGGCGATCATCGTCTGGCGCGGCTTGATGGTGCTCAGTCCGTCGATCTCGACCAGCTCGTCTCCCTTGAGGTTGAGCGATGCCCATGAGGTGCCTTCCTCGAAGACGAAGGGGATAACGCCCATGCCGACCAGGTTCGAGCGATGGATGCGCTCGAAGGACTGGGCGATGACCGCGCGGACACCGAGCAGATTGGTTCCCTTGGCCGCCCAGTCGCGCGACGAGCCGTTGCCGTATTCGACGCCGGCGAAGACGACCAGCGGCACGCCTTCCCTTTTGTACTCCATCGCCGCGTCGTAGATCGATTCCTCTTCCTTCGACGGGTAGTGAATGGTGTAGCCGCCCTCGCGGCCGTTCTCGCCCAGCATGTGGTTGCGGATGCGGATGTTGGCGAAGGTGCCGCGCATCATCACCTCGTGATTGCCGCGCCGCGTGCCGTACTGGTTGAAGTCGGCGACACCGACGCCGTGGTCGGTGAGATATTTTCCGGCCGGCGACGCTGCCTTGATCGATCCGGCCGGCGAGATGTGATCGGTGGTGATCTTGTCGCCGAACAGGCCGAGCACGCGGGCGCCCTTGATGTCGCCGATCTTGCCGAAACCTGATGTCATGCCGGCGAAATAGGGCGGGTTCTGCACATAGGTCGAGTTGTCGTCCCAGGCATAGGTCTGGCCTTCCGGCGCCTTGACGTTCTGCCAGTACTCGTCGCCCTTGAAGACGTCGGCATACTTGCGGGCGAACAGCTCGCGGGTGACGTTCTTCTCGATGAACTCCTGGATTTCGGCCGAGCTCGGCCAGATGTCCTTGAGGTAGACCGGCTCGCCGTTCTTGTCCTCGCCGAGCGGCTCTGTCGTGAGGTCCTTGGTGACAGTTCCGGCCAGCGCGTGCGCGACGACCAGCGGCGGCGAGGCCAGATAGTTGGCCTGCACGTCAGGCGAGACACGGCCTTCGAAGTTGCGATTGCCGGACAGGACCGCGGCGGCGATCAGGCCCTTGTCGTTGATGGTTTTGGAGATCGGCGCCGGCAGCGGGCCGGAATTGCCGATACAGGTGGTGCAGCCGAAGCCGACCAGGTTGAAGCCGATCTGGTCGAGCTCCTTCTGCAGGCCGGATTTCTCCAGATATTCGGCGACCACCTGGCTGCCGGGAGCCAGCGAGGTCTTCACCCACGGCTTCTGCTTCAAACCGAGCCGGTTGGCATTGCGGGCCAAAAGACCGGCGCCGATCAGCACGCTCGGGTTCGAGGTGTTGGTGCAGGAGGTGATGGCGGCAATGACGACATCGCCGTGACCGAGATCATGGTCGGTGCCTTCGACGGCATAGCGCTTGGAGATTTCGGCCGCCTTCTTGTATTCGGTCTCCATCGCCTTGGCGAAGCCTTCCGGAATGCCTTCCAGGGCGACGCGGCCTTCAGGCCGCTTGGGGCCGGCCATCGACGGCACGACGGAACCAAGTTCGAGCTCGAGCAGATCAGTGAAGACAGGGTCGGCCGAGCCGGTTTCACGCCACAGGCCCTGCGCCTTGGCGTAGGCCTCGACCAGCGCGATGCGGTCCTCGCTGCGGCCGGACATTGTGAGATAGCGGATGGTTTCCGAGTCGACTGGGAAGAAACCGCAGGTGGCGCCATATTCGGGGGCCATGTTGCCGATGGTGGCGCGGTCGGCCAGCGTCATGTTGGAGAGGCCCGGGCCGAAGAACTCGACGAACTTGCCGACGACCCCCTTCTTGCGCAGCATCTGGGTGACGGTGAGCACGAGGTCGGTGGCGGTGACGCCCTCTTTCAGCTTGCCGGTGAGACGGAAGCCGATGACTTCCGGCAGCAGCATGGAGACCGGCTGGCCGAGCATGGCCGCCTCGGCCTCGATGCCGCCGACGCCCCAGCCGAGCACGCCCAGGCCGTTGATCATGGTGGTGTGCGAATCGGTGCCGACGCAGGTGTCGGGATAGGCTGTGGTTTCGCCGTCCTCGGTGTTGGTCCACACCACCTGGCCGAGATATTCGAGGTTGACCTGATGGCAGATGCCGGTGCCGGGCGGCACGACGCGGAAGTTGCGGAACGCCTGCTGGCCCCATTTCAGGAATTTGTAGCGCTCTTCGTTGCGCTCATATTCCAGCTCGACATTGCGGGCGAAGGCCATCGGCGTGCCGAATTCGTCGACGATGACGGAATGGTCGATGACGAGGTCGACCGGCACCAGCGGGTTGATCTTCTGCGGATCGCCGCCGAGCGAAGCCATGGCGTCGCGCATTGCGGCAAGATCGACCACGGCCGGAACGCCGGTGAAATCCTGCATCAGCACGCGGGCCGGGCGATAGGCGATCTCGACGCCGGCGGTGCCCTTGTCGGTCAGCCAGCCGGCAACCGCCTGGATCGATTCCCTGGTGACGGAGCGGCCGTCTTCGTTGCGCAGCAGGTTTTCCAGCAGCACCTTCATCGAATAGGGCAGTTGCGAGATGCCGGTAAGGCCGTTCTTTTCGGCCTCGATGAGATCGAAATAGGCATATTCAGCGCCGCCTGCGGTCAGCGTGCGGCGGCAATTGAAACTGTCGAGGGATTTTGACACGTGCGATCCTTGTCTGTTCAGCCTGAAAGGGAACGGACGCCGATGGCATGCAATCACGCGCAAAGGTGCGGGTACGGCCATTTCCGCTGTCCGTTCCCAAGCAACCCGAGCCGTTCAAGGCGGCGCGTGCGCTGGTTCGGCGCTAATTCTGTTCCCGTGCCGACCGCTGGCACGGATGCACCGCATATAGAGAATTTTCTGGAATAGTTCTAGACAGTTGGAAAGCAATTTTGTGCGATGCGGCAGCGGCCGCGACACATGGTTTCAGGGCAGGCGAGGAATGCGGCTGATCGCCGAAAATCTGGGCGGCGAGCGAGGCGGCGACGCGGTGTTTTCCGGCATCGGCTTTGCCTTGGAGGAGTGTCAGGCGCTTATCGTCACCGGGCCGAACGGATCGGGCAAGTCGACCTTGCTGCGGATCATCGCCGGGCTGCTGCCGGCGGCGGAAGGCAGCGTGAGGATTGAGGGCGTCATGAAGGTCGAAGACGGGGGCGAAGCGTTTCCGTCTGTTGCCTCGGCCTGTCACTATCTCGGCCACCAGAACGCAATGAAGCCGGCGCTCAGCGTGGCGGAGAATTTGCGCTTTTGGCGAGACTTCAATGGCGACGGACAGCTCGGCGTCGAAGAGGCGCTGGAAACGGTCGGGCTCGGCGGCATCGGCCACCTGCCGTTCGGCTATCTATCGACCGGGCAGCGGCGCCGCGCGGCGATCGCCAGGCTTTTGGTCAGCCACCGGCCATTGTGGCTGCTGGACGAGCCGACGGCGGGGCTGGACAAGGCGGCGGAGGCGCGGTTTGCGGGGTTGATGGCGAGGCATTGCGCGGATGGCGGGATGATTGTCGCGGCGACGCATCTGCCGCTCGGGATCGAGGGGATGGAGTTGAGGATGGGGGAAGCCGGTTGATGGTGTCTGGGCGAAAGCATCTCAAACCATGCTAGCGCTCTTCCTGCGCGACATCCGCCTCAACATTCGTGCCGGCGGCGGAGCGCTGACCGGGGTCATCTTCTTCCTCGCCGTCATCGTCACCATCCCGTTCGGGGTCGGGCCGGACCTGAAGCTGCTGGCCCGCATCGGACCGGCCATCCTGTGGATCGGCGCGCTGTTGTCCTGCCTGCTCGGGCTCGACCGGTTGTTCCAGGCCGATCGCGAGGACGGTTCGCTCGATCTCCTGGTGCTCGGCAACGATCGCCATATGCTGGCTCTGACAGTGCTGGTGAAATGCCTGGCGCATTGGGCGGGCAGCGTGCTGCCGCTGGTCATTGCGGCTCCCTTGCTCGGCCTGTTCATGAACATGGAGCCGCTCGGCATCGGCGCCACGGCGCTGACGCTGCTGGTCGGCACGCCGGCCATCACGTTCATCGGCGCCGCCGGTGCGGCGGTGGCGGTGGCGCTGCCGCGTGGCGGGCTGCTGATCTCGGTGCTGGTGCTGCCACTGACCATCCCGGTGCTGATCTTCGGCGTTTCGGCAAGCTATGGGGCGACCGCCAATCCCGACCCGTTTCTGCAGCCCTTCCTCATTCTTGCCGCGCTGACCCTGTTTCTTGGCGTGCTGGGTCCGGTCTCGGCGGCGCTGGCGCTGCGCCATGGCACGGATTGACGCAGCGTATGACTGCGGCTCGGCGACCGATTGCGAAGCCGACGGAGCGAGGCTAAGGAAAAGCATGTCTAGACTGGGCGACATGATCGGCTTGGAAGGCCCCACTTCAGCGGGACCTGCCGCATGAGTGCGCATGCACTCTACGTGACCGCCGCCTATGGCATCACTGCCGTGGTGCTGGCCGGATTGATCGGCTGGATCCTGCTCGACCAGCGGGCGCGCAAGCGTGAGCTTGCCGAACTGGAGGCGTCCGGCGTGAGGCGTCGCTCCGACAAGGTCGCCAAGCCATGAGCACCGAAACGGAAACGCCGCCGCCCAGTCGTCGCCTGTTCGTGCTTCTGCCGCTGCTGATCTTCCTCGGCCTGGCCGGACTGTTCCTGTCGCAACTGCTGTCGGGGCGCGATGCTTCGGAAGTGCCGTCGGCCCTGATCGGCCTGCCTGCGCCGCAAACCAGCCTGCCGGCGCTGGAGGGCTCAAACCTGCCGGGGCTCGATTCGAAAACCTTCGCCGGCAAGGTCACATTGGTCAACGTCTTCGCGTCGTGGTGCGCGCCATGCCGCGAAGAGCACCCGGTGCTTCTGGCGTTGTCGCAGGATAAGCGTTTCACCATGGCAGCGCTGAACTACAAGGACCGGCCCGAAAACGCACGCCGGTTCCTCGGCGATCTCGGCAATCCGTTCCAGGCGATAGGGGTCGACGAAGCGGGCCGCGCGGCGATCGACTGGGGCGTCTACGGCGTGCCGGAAACCTTCGTCATCGGCAAGGACGGCAAGATCGCCTACAAACATGTCGGCCCGCTGACGCCCGAGACGGTGCAGGCGTTGCTGTTGCCGCAGATCGACAAGGCACTGGCGGCGCATTGATATTCAGGTGATGCCGGCCTGCAAACAGCGGCTTCCTGCGCTTCCGGTGCTCGCGTACCAAAAGTACGCTCCGCTCCGGTTCTCGGAAACCACCGTTTTCGACTCGGCCTGACCTGAATCTCAACGCACCTTGGCGGCGCGTCTTATCGGGCTTGAGATCAGCCGTAGATCTGCTTGTGGATCTGGTAGAGCATTTCCGAGCGGTCGGCGCGCATGTCGGCCAGATCGCGGCTGGAAAAGCTGTCGATTTCGGCGACAAGGCGGTTGTAGTGCTTGCGCTTGGCAATGCTGTTGCGAGCGCGGGTCATGAGACTGTCGAGGATCATAGCAAGGTTCCTTTTTGGCGCCGCATTTCGGCGGCGGTTTCTTCCTCCCTTGATCGATACGAAGCATGACATAGTAATGGTGCATTGCAAAAAGAAGATGTTGCAATGCACCATTGCGCTGGACGCATAGCCGGTTAATGCGGCGCTAACGTCATGCGCAGAGCCGGCAAGCGATCTTTTGTGGGACACTGTGCGTACCCACATTGCCTTCTGTCCCTCCGGCTGGCTTGATCCCTGTCATTGATGCCGGGAGGAAAGCATGGCGGCCGCAGACTATTATGAAATTCTCGATCCGCGCTTCGCGCGCCTGTTCAACGGCAACGCGCAGGTCGAGAAGCTGTTCACCGGATGCCAGTGGGCGGAGGGGCCGGCCTGGTTCGCCGCCGGCCGCTATGTCGTCTGGTCCGACATCCCCAACAATCGCATGCTGCGTTATGACGAGACCGACGGCAATGTCAGCGTCTTCCGGCAGCCGTCCGGCAACTCGAACGGCAACACCGTCGACCGGCAGGGCCGGCTGATCACCTGCGAGCATTCGGGCCGCCGCGTCAGCCGCACCGAGTTCGACGGCTCGGTCACCACGATCGCGGCCAAATGGAAAGGCAAGCGGCTGAATTCGCCCAACGACGCGGTGGTGAAATCCGACGGTTCCATCTGGTTCACCGATCCAAGCTACGGCATCGATACGGATTATGAGGGCGACAGGGCTGAGAGCGAAATCGGCGCCTGCCACGTCTACCGGGTCGATCCCGGCACCGGCGAGCTCGAAGCCGTCATCACCGACATGGTCAGGCCCAACGGCCTCGCCTTCTCGCTGGACGAGAGCAAGCTTTATGTCGTCGATACCGGCCGCACGCATGGCGCGCAGAATCCGGCGCATATGCGGGTGTTCAATGTCGGCAAGGGCGGCAAGAAAGTCTCCGGCGAAAAAGTCTTCGCCGACTGCACCGCCGGCCTGTTCGACGGCTTCAGGCTCGACGAGGACGGCCGCATCTGGACCAGTGCCGCCGATGGCATCCATTGCTACGATCCGGACGGCACGCTGATCGGCAAGGTCAAGGTGCCGGAAGTCACCGCCAATTGCGTGTTCGGCGGCAACAAGCTGAATTGCCTCTACATCGCCGGCACCACGTCGCTCTACATGGTGCGGCTGATGGTCAACGGCGCCAAGACATACTGAGAGTTGAACACTGGCGACCGTTCGACGGTTTCATCGAAGCGGGTCGTGAGCACGAACATCCCCGGGAGGACAAGAAATGCCATTCGTCAACATCCGCATCGTCAAGGAAGTGATCGCCGCCGATCCGGCGGGCAAGAAGGCGGATATCGCCAAGAAGGTCACCGCGGCCATCATGGACGCCACCGGGCTGAGCAACGACGATGTCTGGGTGGTTTTTGAAGAGGTCAACGCCCGCGATTGGTACGTTGGGAAGACCGATGTGGAGACGCTGCGAAAGGGGTAATGCGCGATCTTTCCTTCTCCCCTTTTGGGAGGCCGAGACGGTTGAGGGTGGGTGACGGATTGCCGTCAGTGCCAAGCTGGAACATCCCTCATCCGACCTCGCTCGCGAGGCCACCACCCTGGGGCGAGCCACGGGTCTCGCCCCGTCCTTCGGACCCACAAGGGGAGAAGGAAGAGAGGCCGCCGCTCAACGCGAGCGGATAAACTCCGCGAAGGCATTCAGTGCATCATGCATCGCCTGCCGGTTCGCCGGCGCCGCCAGGATGCCCGCCACCTCCGGCGGCTTCCTGCCGAGCAGGGCGATCTCCAGCACATCGTCGTAAAGCGCGAACGACATGGTGCGCATGATCTCAGCCAATGCGGCGCGGGCGAACAGCGAGCGCGGCGAGGCGTGTACCAGCATGGCGGGCTTGGCGACGGCGGCATCGCGCGAGACCAGCCAGTCGAGCGCGTTCTTCAGCCCGCCCGGCACGCCATGGGCATATTCCGGACAGGAGATGATCAGGCCGTCGGCTCGACTGACGGCATGGATCAGCTTGGAGGCTTCGAGCGGTGTCCGCTCGCCTTCATCGTCGGGATTGAAGATCGGCAAACGGCCAAGCCCGTCATGGACGGTGACGCGGCAGCCGGACGGCGCTTCGCGCGCCAGTGTGGCGATCAGCGCCGAATTTGTGGAGGCCGCGCGCAGGCTGCCGGAAATGGCAAGGATGTTCAGCAAGGTATGGAATCGGTCCAGACGCGAATCGCGTCCGCAAAAACTACCACATCGTCTTCTTGTATTCCTCGTCGAGCCAGCGGTCGGTCGCCTCGGCGGAATCGGCAACCGCCAGCTGATCGCGCATGATCTGGCCGAGCGTCGGCAGCGTCGCGCGGTCGTACCAGGTTTCCGGCTTCCACAAATCCGAGCGCATGAAGGCTTTTGCGCAGTGCATGTAGGCCGCCTTGACGCTGACCACGACAACGCTTTGCGGCTCCCTGCCGTCGACGGCGAGCCGTTCGCGCAAATTTGCGTCGACGGTGATGCGGGCATCGCCGTTGACGCGCAGCGTCTCGTTCATGCCGGGGATGAGGAAGAGCAGCCCGACCGGGGGATTGACGAGGATGTTTTCCAGCGTGTCGAGCCGGTTGTTGCCGGGCCGGTCGGGAATGGCGATGGTGGTGTCGTCCAGAACGGTGGCAAAGCCCGGTTTGTCGCCCTTCGGCGTCACGTCGGCATTGCCGGCACCGTCGGACGAGCCAATCAGCACGAATGGGCTCTTGCCGATGAAGGAGCGGCAATGGCCGTCAAGTTTTTTCAGCTCCTTTCGGATAGAACCGTCGGTCGGTCGTGGCGTCTTGTAGATCGTCCTCAACTGGTCGCGCGTGGTGACGAATTCCATGGCCCTTTCCCCTTATTTGCAGGCTCTATTTCCCGGCCTTCTCTTCTTTGCCGGTCTTGTCGTCCAGCGAATGGCGCAGGATCAGCGGCATCTGGCTGAAGGTGAACAGAAGCGTGATCGGCATGATGCCCCAGACCTTGAAAGTAACCCAGGCGTCGGTGGAAAAATTGCGCCACACCACCTCATTGACGATGGCCAGGAACAGGAAGAACAGGCCCCAGCGGAAGGTCAGCTTGCGCCAGCCTTCAGCGTCGAGGCTGAAGGCTGAATCGAAGACATAGCCAAGCAGCGACTTGCCGAAATACAGGCCGCCGAGCAGCACCCCGCCGAACAGCGTGTTGACGATGGTCGGCTTCATCTTGATGAAGATGTCGTCCTGCAGATAGAGCGTCAGCGCGCCGAAAATGAAGACGACGACGCCCGACACCATCGGCATGATCGGCAAGGTGCGGGTGAGCAGCCACGAGGCGATCAGCGCGATTGCCGTGGCGGCCATGAACAGGCCGGTGGCGACGAAGATCGGCCCGCCGAACTCGGCCAGAACAGGGAATTTCTGCACCAGCCATCCGCTGCGCGCATTGGCGAAGAAGAACACCATCAACGGACCCAGCTCCAGCACCAGCTTGAGCAGCGGATTGACGCCTTCCTTCTTCTGCTTCTGCGGGTCCGACGGATCGCGTTCGAGAATGGGTGGGTTCATGGAATCTCTTTCTTGCGCATGATCTGATCCAAAAAGTCTGCACCTTTTTGGGACATGCTTGTTAAGCTACTCCAGCGATCGCCCTGGCGAATTCGCTTGCTGAGAAAGGTTCGAGGTCGTCGACCTGTTCGCCGACGCCGATGAAATAGACCGGCAATTTGTGCTTTGCCGCGATCGCCACCAGAATACCGCCGCGCGCCGTGCCGTCCAGCTTGGTCATCACCAGGCCGTTGACGCCGGCGACATTGCGGAAGATCTCGACCTGGTTGAGCGCGTTCTGGCCGGTGGTGGCGTCGACCGTCTGCAGCACGGTGTGCGGCGCTTCCGGATCGAGCTTGCCGAGCACGCGGACGATCTTTTCGAGCTCGGCCATCAGTTCGGTCTTGTTCTGCAGACGGCCGGCGGTGTCGATGATCAGCACGTCGGAGCCGGCCTCTTTCGCCCGCTCGAATGCATCATAGGCAAGGCCGGCGGCATCGGCGCCGAGCTTGGAGGCGATGACCGGCGATTTCGTCCGCTCGCCCCAGATCTTCAGCTGCTCGATGGCTGCCGCGCGGAACGTGTCGCCGGCGGCGAGCATGACCGACAGGCCGCCATCGGTCAGCTTGGCGGCGAGCTTGCCGATGGTGGTGGTCTTGCCGGTGCCGTTGACGCCAACCACCAGGATGACATGCGGCTTGTGCGAGAGGTCGAGCTCCAGCGGCATGGCGACATGGGTCAGCACTTTTTCCACCTCGGCCGCCATGATGGCGCGGACCTCGGTGTCGGAAACGTCCTTGCCGTAGCGGCTGGCGGCCAGCGCGTCGGTAACGCGCAAGGCGGTCTCCATGCCGAGATCGGCGCGGATCAGCACATCCTCCAGGTCCTGCAAAGTCTCTTCGTCCAGCTTGCGCTTGGTGAAGACGCCGGCAATGTTGCCGGTCAGTTCCTTGGACGAGCGGGCAAGCCCGTCCTTCATGCGCTGGAACCAAGAGCGCCTCGGTGCCGGCTCCGGCGCTTTTTGCGGCTCGGCCTTCTGCTCGACCTTCTTGGTGACGGTCACCTTGCCGGGGGCGGCTTTCGGCTCCGGCGCGGGTGGTGGAAGAGGCTGCGGCTCGGGCGCAATTTCCGCAATGACCGGCTGCGATTCGATCGGCGCAGGCTGGCGAATGGGAGGTGCGATTTCGGCGGCGGGTGCTTCGGGCGTCGGCGCTGAAACTTCTTCCTTCTCCCCGTCGCTATACGGGGAGAAGGTGCCGGCAGGCGGATGAGGAGCGGCGCCGGCCTCTGAAGACGGCTGAAGAGGGGACGGCGCCGGTGTGGGCACCTCGATCGGCGCTGGTGTTTCTGCCGGAACCTCGGCCGGCGTCGGCACTTCGACTGGTGCCGGCTCCGGCCGCTTTTCCGGGCGTGACGGGACGATCTCCGGTTCGGCCGGCGCCGGCGCTGGGACTTCTTGCGGCTGCCGTTCGGGCGTGGGTTCGGGAGTCGCAGGGGTGAGCGGAACTTCCTCGGGCGCCGGCGGCTCTGGAGTCTCTGGCGCGGGCGCCGGTTCTTCTTTCGGCGCGGGCTCCGGCAGAGGTTCCGGCTCGGAGGGAACAGTCGGCTCCGGTGCTGGCGGGATGGTCGGCTCCGGCGCGGGCACCGGTTCCTCGACAGGCGCCGGTTCCGGCGCAGGAATTACCTCCGGCTCGACCGTCGGCGTCGTTTCTGCCTCGGGCCGCGGCTCATCGCGCTTCAAGAACTCCGGGACGACCTGTTCGGCCGCCGGCTTCAGCGCATCGAGTGCTTCCCATTTGATCGGCGGTAGCGGGGCGGTCTCGTCGATCCGTTCCTCGACCACCTCTTTCTTGCCGAACGAAAATATCTTCTTGAAAAAACCAGCCATGCTTTGCGTTTCTCAGGCGGCGCGGGCGGCAAGCGGCGCCGCGATCAGCCTGGTACCATCGTGGCCCGATATATCGGCCTCGACGATCTCACCCGGTGCGCCCGTGCCGAGTGCGGCAAGCGTAAAACCCTCGGTGCGGCCAAGGCCGTCTCGCTCGATCAGGATCGACTGACGCGTACCGGTGAGCAACGACAGATGCCTGACATAGGCAACTTCACCGGCGGCGCGCAGCCGGGCGGCGCGCTGCTTGACCACCTCGCGGCGGAGCTGCGGCATGCGCGCGGCAGGCGTGCCTTCGCGTGGGCTGAAGGGGAAGACGTGGAGATGGGTCAGGCCACACTCCTCGACAATTTTCTCCGAGTTCTCGAACATTTCGTCGGTCTCGGTCGGGAAGCCGGCGATGATGTCGGCGCCAAAGACGATACCGGGGCGCAGCTTGCGCACATCCTCGCAGAAGCGGATCGACTGATCGCGCAGATGCCTTCGCTTCATCCGCTTCAGGATCATGTCGTCGCCCGACTGCAGCGACAGATGCAGATGCGGCATCAACCGGGGCTCGGTGGCGATGGCGTCGAGCAAATCGTCGTCGGCCTCGATCGAATCGATCGACGACAGCCGCAGGCGCTTCACATCGGGCACCTGTTTCAGGATGGTCTTCACCAGTTTGCCGAGCTTCGGCGCGCCCGGCAGGTCGGCGCCGAATGAAGTCATGTCGACGCCGGTCAGAACGATCTCGGCATAGCCGTTGCCGGCGAGCCGCTTGACCTGCTCGACCACGGCGCCCATCGGCACCGAGCGCGAATTGCCGCGGCCGTAGGGAATGATGCAGAAGGTGCAGCGGTGGTCGCAGCCGTTCTGCACCTGGACGAAGGCGCGTGCGCGGCCCTCGATGGCGTCGACCATGTGACCTGCGGTCTCGCGTACGGAAAAAATGTCGTTGACGCGCGCCTTCTCGGTGTCGTTGACGCCGAAATCCGGCAGCGCGCGGTAGGAATTCGCGTTCAGCTTCTCTTCATTGCCAAGCACGAGATCGACCTCGTCCATGGCGGCGAATTTTTCAGGCTCGGTCTGCGCGGCGCAGCCGGTGACGATGATGCGCGCCTGCGGGTTGTCGCGGCGCGCCTTGCGGATCGCCTGCTTGGCCTGGCGCACTGCTTCGCCTGTCACGGCGCAGGTGTTGAAGATCACGGCGCCACCTTCCAACGCGCCGAGGCCCGCACTTTCAGCCTCGCGCCGCATCACCTGCGATTCATAGGTGTTGAGCCGGCAGCCGAAGGTGACGACATCGATCCCCGGGGACACCGGGCTCTTGGGCAGAGCGGACATCAGGCCGCGCTTTCAGTGTCGCGGGCCCATGTCCCGATCGACGGGTCGAAGTTGCCGGAAAATTCCCATTCGGCGGCGCCGGTCAGGACCACGTGGTCATCGTCGCGCCATTCGACATGCAGCGTGCCGCCGCCTGGCGTCAACAGACTGACGCTGCGGCCGGTCCGGTTGGTGCGGGCCGCGGCCACCACGGCCGCGCAGGAGGCCGAGCCGCAGGCCTTGGTCAGGCCGGCGCCGCGTTCCCAGGTGCGGATGATCATGGTTTCGGGCGAAGTAACCTGAGCGATGGTTATGTTGGCGCGCTCGGGGAACATCGGGTGGTTCTCGAGCAGCGGACCGAAGCGGTCGAGCTCGTAGGACCAGACGTCGTTGTCGACCCAGAAGATCGCGTGCGGGTTGCCCATCGAAACGACCGAGGGTGAATGCAGCACGGGGGCGTCGATCGGGCCGATCTGCAGCTCGATCATGCGGGTGTCGCGGAATTCCTCGGCCAGCGGGATATCCTGCCAGCCGAAGCGCGGCGTGCCCATGTCGACCGAGATCGAACCGTCGGCGGGTT
>NZ_RZRW01001090.1:0-1099 GCF_003998745.1 Mesorhizobium sp. M7A.F.Ca.US.014.04.1.1
ATCATGAATTGCTGATCAGGCCTACCGACAGCGACTTGTTTGTCATGTCACAAATTTTTGGGCACGGCGAATATGAAATTGGAAAGGGTGGACAGAGCGCGCTCAACCGGCTCGCGGCAGGATGGAGACGGAGGGGGATCATACCCGTTATCGTGGATGCCGGCGCTAACGTTGGCTACTCGTCGATTTTCCTCAGAGACCAGTATCCTGATGCTGTGGTGATGGCCATCGAACCGGATCGCCAAACGCATGAAGTCTTACTCTCGAACTGCGCCGGTCTAGAGCGGATCATGTCTGTTTACGGCGCACTCTGGTGCCACGAGGGCGAAGTTGCACTTGTCAACAGCGAGCGCCCATCGTGGGCACGGGGCGTGGCAGACGGAGAAGGCGTGCCGTCGGTCACCTTACGGGGCCTTCTTGCCAGACTGCCCAAGGCGAAATTGCTGATGCTTAAGATGGACATTGAAGGCGCGGAGCTGGAGGCAACGCGAGACTGCGGCAAGGTCCTCAAGCATGTGCCGTGCATCATCGTGGAACCACACGACTTTATGTTTCCCGGCCGAGGCTGCCTCACTTTCGTCTACTCGCTTTTGAGCGGAAGGAAGATCGACAGCCTCGTCAACGGCGAGAACCTCATATTCATTGCCTCGGAACTCCTGGCAGCACCGGCAGCCTCACGGCGGCCGACGACCGGGGGAAAGCGAGCGTTGCCGGTGCGCGCGGCCAAGGCTGTGCCTTAGCGGCCGCGCCAGGAGCCGATATCTGCGGTCGTCAAGGTTCGGTGCAGACGACCTTCGCCAACCACGGTTCGGCACGAACACCGTATCTCAGGATCGTCGCATCAGGAGCGACCCAGTACCTGCCTCAAACCCGTCTTGCTCACGTCCGAAGCAGGAAGCGGGAAAGGTTCGACTTGGCCCGCGGTCTTGTCCAGATACTGCATCAATGCCGTCACCAGATGGTAGAAGATGCTCGCCGGCACCTCCGTTGCCAGTGACCTTCCGCGCTCGTCAATCCTGTCGATCCACAAGCCAAGCGGCGCGGGATCGATGTGCCATCTGAACAGGCGCGCGACACGGGCTTCGATCTCAGCTTTCAG
>NZ_RZRW01001091.1:0-1099 GCF_003998745.1 Mesorhizobium sp. M7A.F.Ca.US.014.04.1.1
ACCCCGACACGTTCACACAAACCGCATTTTCGGGCTCGCTGTCCAACAGCCTCACTGAGGTCGACGCCAAAGGCAATGTCCAACCGGACCTCGCCGAGAGCTTTGAAACTTCGGATGGAGCCAAAACCTGGGCTTTCAAGCTGCGCAAAGGCGCAACCTTTCACAACGGCAAGACCGTGAAGGCGGATGACGTCGTGACCTCCTTGCAATATCACATGGGCAAGGACACCAAATCGGCGGCGAAGTCGCTGTTGGACTCCGTCGCCGATGTCAAGTCGGACGGCCCGGAAACGGTGGTCTTCACGCTCAAGAGCGGCAACGCCGATTTCCCTTACATCATGAGTGACTACCATCTGGTCATCATGCCGGCCAAGGACGGCAAGGCGGATTGGGCTTCAGGCGTTCGCACCGGTGCTTTCGTCCTCGAGAATTTCCAGCCCGGCGTTTCGGCCAAGCTCAAGCGCAATCCAAACTACTTCAAGAATGGCAAGCCCTATCTCGACGAGGTGGAGTACATCGCCATCACAGATCTCGCCGCTCGCATTGCGGCGCTATCCACGGGGGAGGTGGACTATATCGGCCGCGCCGACCTCAAGACCCTCGGCATGTTGAAACGCAAGCCCAAGGTGGAAATCGTCGAGGTCACTGGCTACGGGCACTATACCTTGCCGATGAATGTCACGATGGCGCCGTTTGATAATCCGGACGTGCGAATGGCATTGAAATGGGCGATCAATCGCCAAGAAATCGTCGACAAGATCTTTCTTGGCCACGCCACTGTGGCCAACGACAACCCGATCGCGCCGGCCATCAAATTCGCCAAGGATCCGCAACCGCAACACAGCTTCGATCCGGAAAAAGCCAAGCACTACCTGAAAAAGGCCGGAATGGAGAACCTGAAGGTGGACCTCTCGGTGGCCGATGCCGCCTTTGCGGGGGCGGTGGATGCGGCTTCGCTCATTCGCGAAACGGCAGCCCAATGCGGCATCGACGTCAATGTCGTGCGTGAGGCCGAGGACGCTTATTGGGACAATGTCTGGCTGAAGAAACCCTGGTGCGCTTCCTATTGGAGCGGTCGGGCAACCGCCGACTGGATGTT
>NZ_RZRW01001092.1:0-1096 GCF_003998745.1 Mesorhizobium sp. M7A.F.Ca.US.014.04.1.1
GACATGGACAGGGGCACAGACCTTGGCGTGACGACATGGCCACCGGAAGCCTGGAAGATCGGCGGCGGCAATATGTGGGGCTGGATCTCCTACGATCCGGAGTTGAACCTGATCTTCCACGGCACGGGCAATCCAGGACCGTGGAATCCGGATTTGCGGCCAGGCGACAACAAATGGACGTCCGGTATTTTCGCGCGTGACGCCGATACCGGAGCGGCGAAGTGGTTCTATCAGTGGAGCCCGCATGACCTCCATGACTATGACGGCATCAACGAGCAGATCCTTCTGGACATGACCTGGCAAGGCAAGCCGCGCAAGGTCCTTGTCCGACCGGAACGCAACGGCTACCTCTATATCCTCGATCGGACCACTGGAGAGGTGCTATCGGCCACAGCCTATGGCCCGGTCAATTCCAGCAAAGGCGTCGATCTGAAGACCGGCCGCCTGATTGCAAACCCTGACAAGAGAACCGGCACCGGCAAGGTGGTCCGAGACATTTGTCCGACGGCATCCGGCCTCAAGGACTGGCAGCCATCGGCGTTTTCGCCGAGGACCGGCCTGCTCTATATCCCCCACAACAATCTCTGCATGGATGAAGAAGGCGTCGAGGTAAACTACATCGCAGGCACGCCCTATGTCGGCATGAACGTACGCATGATCCCCGGGCCGGGCGGCAATCGTGGTGCTTTTACCGCCTGGGATGTTTCCGCCGCCAAGCCGGCCTGGGTCCTGAAGGAGAACTTTCCGGTATGGAGCGGCACCGTCGTCACTGCCGGCGATGTCGTCTTTTACGGGACCATGGAAGGCTGGTTCAAGGCGGTCAGCGCCAGGACTGGCGATCTGCTTTGGCAGTTCAAGACGTCGTCCGGCATCATCGGCCAGCCAATAACCTATCGCGGCCCCGATGGGCACCAGTATGTCGCAATTCTGGCAGGCGTCGGTGGCTGGGCCGGCGCCATCGTTTCGGGCGACTTAGACCCACGCGATGCCACCGCGGCACTGGGCTTCGTCACCGCGATGAAGGATCTGAAGAACGCTACCACGGCGGGTGGCACGCTTTATGTGTTCCGGAAGACTTGAAGCACTGAAGTTGACC
>NZ_RZRW01001093.1:0-1095 GCF_003998745.1 Mesorhizobium sp. M7A.F.Ca.US.014.04.1.1
GCCGAGGCCAGCGCCCAGCGCACCAAGATCGAGGGCGATCCGGCCAAGCCCGGCGACAAGACCGCCGAAACGCAGGTGCTCAAAATCAAAGCCGTGCCGCCTGTCGCGGCACCGCTCGAGCCACTGGCAAAGGACGCGACCAGTAAACAGGCCGCGAACCCTGCCACGGCATTGGCCGGCGAGACCAAATCGGACGGCACCAAGGCCGCGGTAGCGAAGGCTGAGCCTGAGGCGCAAAAGGCCGTCCAGCCCGACATCGGGGAGAAGGCACCAACCGCTGCTGCCGTGAAGGCAGCGGCCGACGTCAAGCGGCAGTTGGCCGATGCTTTCAAGCCTGGCGACAAGCTGCACGACGGCGTCTCGGTCGAAGCCACCGACAAGGGCGTCGTCATCTCGATCACCGATCAGCTCGACTTCGGCATGTTCGAGGTCGGCTCGGCGTTGCCGAGACGCGAACTGGTGCTGGCAATGGAGAAGATCGGCCGCATCGTCAACAGCCAGAAGGGCACCATCAGCATCAACGGCCACACCGATGCCCGGCCGTTCCGCAGCGACAGCTACGACAATTGGCGGCTGTCGACGGCGCGCGCGCATTCCGCGTACTACATGCTCGTGCGCGGCGGCGTCGACGAACGCCGCATCACCGAGGTCGCCGGTTTCGCTGCAACTCATCCAGGACCGCATAGCCGCCGGGGATCATGCCGCCCTGCCGATGCAGGCCAAGCTGCTCGAGATGACGGATACGCGCCTGCGCGCGGCGAATGCCGAGGACTACAAGGATCCCAAGAATTTTCGGGCCCTGCTTGTCTACGGCATGAGCGGCGGCAACCCGGTGACCGTCGAAGCGGCCACGTCGCGCGCTACGGCGGACCCGCAAAGCCTTGCCATCGCCAAAGGCGTGATTGAGTACCTCAACGGCCGGCCCGGCAAGGCTATCGAAGCCTTGAGGCCGATCGATCCCATGGCGCTGCCTCCGGATCTCGGCGCCTTCCTCGCTTTGGTCAAAGGCTCGCTGCTTGCCGGCGATCAACCGGCGACCGCACTCGGTCTGCTCGACGAGGCAAGATTGCTCAGCCCCGGCACGCTGGTCGAGGA
>NZ_RZRW01001094.1:0-1094 GCF_003998745.1 Mesorhizobium sp. M7A.F.Ca.US.014.04.1.1
GTGACGATGCAGCCGTCGAGGTCGCCCTTTGCCGTCGAGAGAAAAGCCGTGGCCGATTCGTGCAGGCGTACTGCAAAATCTGCAGTCGCCAGAAGAAAACCGAGCGACTTGCGCACGTCCATGTCGTCGCCAACCACGTGCACCAGATCACTGCCGGCCATTTGTGACCTCTTCCTTCTCCACAATGCGCAAGGTGAATCGGAAGGCGGTCCCGCCAGTCGGCATCGCCTCGGCCCATATGTGACCACCGTGCGATTCCACGATGGTGCGGCAAATGGAGAGACCGACACCCATGCCTTGCTTCTTGGTGGTTACAAACGGCTGGAAGAGTTGAGCCGAGACTTCCGGCGCGAGACCCGGGCCAGTATCGATCACGCTTACCTCGGCCATCCCATCATCCCGGGCAATTGTTGTGACTTTCAATTCGCGGCGCGGCGAGTCCTGCATAGCCTCAACCGCATTGCGCATCAGGTTGAGCAAAACCTGCTGAATCTGGATGCGGTCGGTTAAGACCAGTTCGGCGACTGGATCAAGCTTGTAGCTGACGAGGAGATTTATCTCTCTTGCACCAACCAAGGCTAGGGAGGCGGCTTCCTCGATCAGCATTGGCAGTCGTTCGACCTGGCGCTCGCTTTCGCCCCTCGCTACAAAATCCCTCAGGTGACGGATGACGTCGCCCGCCCGCAAGGCCTGCTCAGCTGCCTTTTCCACGGCATCCCGAAGCATGGGCGCATTCTCGTCCCGGCTCTTCTCAAGCAGCCGACGACTGCCTTTGAGGTAGTTCGTGATGGCGGTGAGCGGCTGGTTGATCTCATGAGCAAGCGTTGAGGCCATCTCGCCGAGTGCGGTGAACCGCGCCATGTGCAGCAGTTCCTGCTGCTGCTCCTGGATTCTTGCTTCTGCCCGGTGGCGTTCGGTCAAGTCGCGGCAGAAGCCGGTAAAGAAACGTCCGGTCCCCGGATGCATCTCGCCAACGGAAAGCTCCATCGGGAAAGTCGTGCCATCCTTGCGTGCCCCGGTCACGGTGCGGCCGAGCCCGATGATCCGGCGCTCTCCCGTCGTCAGGTAGCGAAGCAGATAGGCGTCATGCTCGT
>NZ_RZRW01001095.1:0-1092 GCF_003998745.1 Mesorhizobium sp. M7A.F.Ca.US.014.04.1.1
GGCGGGTCGGTTGGCTGGGCAGTCACTTCAGCGACGCGGTTGCGTGCGGTGGCCGCCGCCGCGATCGGCCGGAAGCTGCGGCACAGGTGCCGCGCCGCGACCCTTGTAGAGCGGCGATTCGAGATAGCGGGCTATTGCGAACCGCACCAGCACGGCGACGGCGGCCGAAGCCGGCACCGCGATCAACAAGCCGACGAAGCCGAACAGCGCGCCGAAGGCAAACAGCGAAAACATCAGCCATACCGGGTGCAGGCCGACGCTCTTGCCGACCAGCCGCGGCTGCAGGATGTTGCCCTCGATGAACTGGCCGATGAAAAACACGACCGCGACCGCGACGATCATCGTCCAGTCCGGCCAGAACTGGACGAAGGCGACGCCGACGGCCAGCACCAGCCCGGTCAGCGAGCCGACATAGGGGATGAAGGAAATCAGCCCGGCGAACAGGCCGATGAGGATGCCGAAGTTCAGTCCGGTCAGCGTCAGCCCGGTGGCATACATGGCGCCCAGCACCAGGCACAGCGTGCCCTGGCCACGCACGAAGCCTGCCGTGGCGGTGTTGATGTCCCGTGCGATGGCGCGCACGGTCTGGACGTTGTCGCGTGGCACCCAGCCGTCGATGACCGCCACCATGCGGTCCCAGTCGAGCAGCATGTAGAAGGCGACCACCGGTGTCACCACGAACAGGCTGACCACAGAAACCAGCGCCATGCCGGAACTCCACAGCGAGGTGAAGACGGTGGTGACAAAACCGAAGCCGGAGGTCAGCAGCGAATTCAGCCCGTCGCGCAAGCTATTGGCGTTGACGCCGAACTTCTGCTCCAGCCATTTCGGATCGAACGAGGTGATCAGGCTTTGCAGCCGGGTCAGATATTCCGGCAATTTGCCGGCGAAATCGGCCATCTGCGTGGCCAGAACCGGAATGAGGATGACAAAGGCCAGGACCAGCACGATGAGGAAGGTGATGAGGATGACCACCGTCGCCATGAAACGCGACAGGCCGAGCCGCTGCAGCCGGTCGGCAACGGGATCGAGGAAATAGGCAAGCACCATGCCGGCGACGAAGGGCAGCAGGATGGCGCTGAAGACATAGAG
>NZ_RZRW01001096.1:0-1089 GCF_003998745.1 Mesorhizobium sp. M7A.F.Ca.US.014.04.1.1
GTTCTCTACGATGCCATCGACGCAAATGAGCCGTTTCTGGCGCGCAAGATCGACGCCACGGATGATGTCACCGGGATCGACAGCCACCATCATCCAGCGGAGCCTGTCAGGCAGCGACATCGCCCAGGTCCACTTCGCGATCTCGCGTTCCTGAATGTAGAATTTCGCCTTCGGAAAATCCTCGACATTGCCGAAATGGTCGAAATGGGCGTGGGTGATGAAGACCGTATCGACCTCCTCGGGTGTCAGGCCGACCCCGGCGAGAACCTCCTTTGGGGAGCGCCAGTTCTCGACACCGAACTTGTCTCCAAGGTGCTTTCCATAGTCTTTGTCGTTGTAACCGACATCCACCATGGCAACGTGTCCGTTGCCTTTGATCAGGGCGTAGCAGTACGGAAGTTTGACGTAGCCCTGGTTGTGCGCACCATAAAGAACACCACTTTTGTGGTATTTGGTGACGTAGGAATATTCGAGAATCCAGATCGAATACTGTGACATTATTTCCTCCCTAGACTGATGATAAGCGGCCTTCGGCCCCGCAGTTGCAGCAGGAATGCCTGAAGTCGACCATGGTCATTCCGAAGCGATCCTCGGATGCCGATTGCAGATGCCTGTAAGCCGCCGACAAATTGCCGAGCGGCTCGGCGAGGTCTGGGGTGTTCTTGGCAGCTTGCTGCTCGCGCAAAACAGTGAGGCAGGTGCCCACGAGCCTGTGTGCGCTGATCAACTGCTGCAGATGCACATTAAGGCGAGACGTTGTCCGCAACTTTGAAAGGCGTTCGCGGAGTTCGTCGAACAATTCCGCGGCACTGGCGATAGACGGAAGATCGAGCACTTCGCGGCGGCCGCTTGCCTGCAGCAGGATCATCAGGCCAGCGACCTGCCCGATTAAACGCTTAAGACCGTTGTAGACCTGGCGGGCCTCGAGACCATAGGCGACCACCTCATCCGCCACACCTTCAGGCAGAGACAAGGCCGCGACTTCGCGAGCGGGGCCAAAGCCAGCACAGTCCGGGCCATGAATTTGCGCCGCCCAGTCCAGCATCGACAGAGAAGACTTATTGCCTGCCATCGATGGCCCTCGTGGTG
>NZ_RZRW01001097.1:0-1084 GCF_003998745.1 Mesorhizobium sp. M7A.F.Ca.US.014.04.1.1
GTCATGGGAACGCGCGAACCGGTCTACAATTCAGACGTGGGAGCATTTCTGAGCGGCTCAGACCGCCACCGAGTGCCTGGCTTTGCCGGTTTCAAGATATTTGTCGAACTTCGCTGCGATGCTTCTGACAAAGGGCCGGCTTTCCGCCGGCACGACGAAGCGGTCACCATCAAGTTCAAGCAACCGCGCCGGATCATGAAGGGCCGTGGAACTTGCCTTCAGCAGAAGCCTCTGGCCGGCTTTGCCAAAACGCTCCACCAGCTCGATGGCTGAGAAGGCGAAATCACACATCAGCCTCTCGATGATCCAGCCGCGGACGCGGTCGTCGTCGGAAAGCGCGATGCCGCGGACAGCCGCCAGCCCACCGTCTGAGACCATGCGTCCATACTCCGTGTTCGATGGCATATTCTGCACATAGCCTTGGCGAAATTGACTGATGGACGATGGGCCGAGGCCGATCAAGGTTTCGCAGCGATCCTCGGTATAGCCTTGGAAATTCCGGCGCAAGCAGCCGGTTCGGGCCGCTACAGCCAACGCATCGTTGGGCTTGGCGAAATGGTCGAAGCCGACGGGCTCATACCCCGCGTTCAGCATAAGACACGCGGCCAGTTGTGATTGAGCAAGGCGCTGTGCCGGACCAGGCAACCATGCCTCGTCGATCATCGTCTGATGCTTCTTGAACCAGGGGACCTTCTCGTAGCCAAACAACTCCATCCGATCCGGTTCCAGGGTCAGTGCCTGCGCGACGGTTGAGGAGACGCTCTCCCTGGTCTGGTGCGGCAAGCCGTAGAGCAGGTCCAGATTGACCGATTCGACGCCGCGCGAACGAACGCCATCGATGACCGCTTTGGTCTGCAAAAAGCTTTGCTCGCGGTTAATTGCCTTTTGTACCTTCAGGTCAAAGTCCTGGACGCCGAGGCTCGCCCGGGTCATGCCGATCTCGGCCAGCGCATCAAGACGGGCGTCGTCCATATCATTGGGATCGATTTCGACGCTGATCTTGGCGTCCGGAAGGAAATCGAAGCTGGCCCGCAATGCTTTCCCCAGCACCACCATGTCCTCGGACTTCAGCATCGTCGGAGGC
>NZ_RZRW01001098.1:0-1079 GCF_003998745.1 Mesorhizobium sp. M7A.F.Ca.US.014.04.1.1
AACGAGTCCGGCCTCGATCTGCAGATCGGCCGTGCCGAACAGGTTCCAGCCCATCGCGAACGGATCGGAAAGTGCCGCAAGCGCATATTGGCCGTCGACGAGCAGCGCCGTCAGATAATGCGCAATGTGATAGGCAAGCGCGATCGGCACGATCGACCACACCAGCTGACCGGCCGCCTGGTTAAGAATGTGGTCGCTGCCGGCAAGACGTTGGCCGAGCCAGGCGGCAAGCAGGAACACCGCCGCCAGCAGCGCGAATGTCAGGATCAGCCCGAAAGTGCCGCTGCCGATCAGCGCCGTGCGGCCGGGAAATTCGAGCGGGTTGATGCCGAACAGGCCGAGCCAGAAGAAGGTTTTCGACAGGCCGTCGAAGGACACCGACGACAGGGCGAGCAGCAGGAAAGCCATGCCGCTGGCCGGCAAGGGCTCCGCGGCCAGCAGCTTGGCGCCCGGCCAGCACAGGGCAAGCCGGCCATGTTCGTTCCGTACCACAATTGCGAAACGCGCCACCATGGAGAAGAAGACCGTCAGGAATTCGCCGCTGCGGCTCCAGCCGCGATAGCCGAACGCCAGTATGGCGAGGAAAGAGAATAGCCAGTAGAGGCCGGCGGCCACGGCCAGACGCGCCGGATCGTCGGGCGCCGGATCGATGAGTTCGAACCAGGCAAAGGCGAAGAACAAGATGGCCGCAGGCCAGCAGCCGACCCATCGGGGCAGGCGCCATGTCCCGGTCCCGAACAGGCGCGAGGCGATACGCCATGGTCCATACCAGGGGTTCAGCCATGACCAGAGATCGCCGAAGAGGCCTTGCAACAGCGTGACGCCGGCCCACAAAAGGGTCCAGATCACCAAAGGCAGCGGGTTTGAAAGCGGGTCGTGGCTGCCGAAAAGGCCGGCGGCGATGAGAATTGCAAAGCCGGCAAAGGATATCAGGCTGATGGCGGCGCGGGCGCTGTCGCCGAAGGTGAACAGCGGCAGGCGTCGGCGCCAGAAGCGGGCAAGCGAAGCCGCCGGCAGCAGCGCCAGGACGAGGAAGCTGACGGCCACGGCGAAGGCGCCTCCGACCAGATAGTAGCCGG
>NZ_RZRW01001099.1:0-1072 GCF_003998745.1 Mesorhizobium sp. M7A.F.Ca.US.014.04.1.1
CGTATGTTCCCGATTGCTAATATTCTGTTGCGCGCCGACCTACAGATGTTTTTGCCGATTCCGCAGCCTCAGTTCCCGTCATACCTTCGACTTTCGCCAGCCAGCCCACCAAGCATCCCATTGAGAGCAAAACCAGCGCTCCCCCTTGGCCGGGTTAACGACCGTTTCGTCATAGTAGCGCTGACCTGGCATGTGATAGATACGGTCGCCTGTTTCGCTGATATTGCCCTTAATGTTGCATCCACTTGGCGAGCTAGGGCTACCCAGACGATGCACTGTGGGAAGGGGATGCTGTTCGGCTTGCGGCGGTATGAGATAGCTTGCCCCGGCAACACCGCAAAGCAAAACCGGGATCAGCGCCCGCCGCTCTAACAGCGAACGCCTATGCCGCCTTACAGGCTTCTGTTTTTGGAGGCCCATCACCCTCTCCCCATCGAAGAATGCGACTCTTGCTTGTTGGAGTCCAGATGGCGCTACCCAGCCGTAGGGGAATGGCGGGCGGGCGCTCCGGGGATAAGTAAAGCTCCTGTATTAGGAATCGCTATAGTTGTGTATCTTACGTGACTCGAATCAAGGGTTGCGGCCAAGCAATCAACGGGTTAATGGCAAGTTCACCTCGACTTCCGGCCACCTATAAACAGCTTCCTCTCGACCTCGGAATCGAGGTTGAAAAAGACGTCAACGGCATCGAAATGGGCGTGCTTGAAAATGGCATGGCCTATCTCACGCAAAGCGGCCTTTCCGCCATCTGTGGCGCGGCACGGTCTACCATCCAAGAGATCACCAAGGAGTGGGAAGACAACTTCGGCCTCGATCTCCAGCGCGGGCGGTCGCTCTATTTTTCCGACTACCTTAGGCAGGCAGGGTACGACGAGCCGACGCTCTTTATGGAGATATAGCGCAATGGTTCTACCCATTACGCTTATCCCGAACTCGTTTGCATGGCCTTCATTGAGTTCTTCGCCTTCGAAGCCCAGAGGGCGAATGACACAGCCCTTCTGAACTTCCGCAAGCTGCCAGGTACGGCCTCAATCAGTTCATCTATGACGCCCTTGGGTATTCACCGCTCAAG
>NZ_RZRW01000110.1:0-12756 GCF_003998745.1 Mesorhizobium sp. M7A.F.Ca.US.014.04.1.1
GCACACCATTACCGCCCGCGCCAAAGAGACCGCCAAGATCGCGGCAGCGATGATGGACGACAAGTCCGCCGCCGGCCCCGACACGTCGACGATGACCGGCAGCGTGCCCGAAGGAATCGTCTTGCCCGAGACCGTCAACCTGCCGCCTCAGAATTAAGCCGTTTCGACGGCGCACCGCGGGCTGTCTGCCCTCTCGACGCCCGCGGTGTCCTTGTTTTTTCCGTGACGCGGAGCCGCCGCGTGACTATATCCCAGACATGACCACGACGATCCAGACGATCCGCGACGACTTCTCGTTCCTCGAGGAATGGGAAGACCGCTATCGTTATGTCATCGAACTCGGCGAGGCGCTGCCGCCGTTTCCGGACGAGCAGCGCAGCCCCGCCAACAAGGTGCCGGGATGCGTCAGCCAGGTCTGGCTGACCACTGAACGCGGAGCTGGAGCCGATCCTGTCATCACCTTCTCCGGCGATTCGGACGCTCATATCGTGCGTGGGCTGGTCGCGATCATGCTGGCGCTGTTTTCCGGCAGGACCGCCAGCGAAATCCAGAAGACCGATGCGGAAGCGACATTGAAAGAACTCGGCCTCGACGAACATCTGTCGCCGCAGCGCGCCAACGGCCTTCGCTCGATGGTCAAGCGCATCAAGCGCGACGCCGAGGCAGCGCTCAAGCAGACCGCCTGACGCTTCCCGACCCGATCCGCGCGTCGCGGCTCGCAAAAATCAAACGGCGCCCGAAGGCGCCGTTGATGTCGATCCGATCTGGCTGGCAGCAATTACCGCGCTTTGCGCTTGCGGCCGAGACCCATCTTCTTGGCGAGTTGGGACCGGGCAGCTGCATAGTTGGGTGCAACCATCGGATAGGTAGGGTCGAGGTTCCACTTTTCGCGATACTGGTCCGGCGTCAGGTCATAGTGGGTCATCAGGTGGCGCTTCAGCGACTTGAACTTCTTGCCGTCTTCAAGGCAGACGATGTAGTCGTCATGAACCGACCGCTTCGGGTTGACCGCCGGCTTCTGCTTGTCGGCAGGCGGCTGTTCGGCGGTTCCGCCCACACGCCCGAGTGCGGCATGGACATCGGATATCAGGTTCGGCAGTTCGCCGACCGGCACGGGATTGTTGCTGACATAGGCGGCCACCACATCGGCGGTCAATTCGATCAGCGCATCGCTGTTTCTGGAAGGTGTTTCGACAATATCCATGGTCTTCGGTCCCCAACAAGAGTTACATCGATCTGCGCCCTTTTTTACAAGCAGGGCATCGCACGAATTTTGTGCAGGTAGAGTTTCTACGATTCGTGTCGCGGGCACATCAATGAGCGTGCAGACCAAGTAAGTCAATTCACCCCTCGCGCTATATTGAACGATATTGATCAAATGTTCCGCGATCAGCTTCAATCTTTCGTGCATTGTGTAATTTATCGATATTTCGCGTTCCCGTCGGCGGCAGCTGACGCAACGTCAGATCGCCGTTACATTCGTGGCAACTCACGAAACGGGTTTTAATGTTTGATCTTGCTTGGCTATCGCTCGAGAAATATTGGTTGTTCGCATTTGCCCACAAAACCACAGGTTGCCGTGGTCATACACAAGCAATCAGGCGACATGCCAGTCATCCGACCGATCGGCTGATTGCTGCCGCGTCAATCAATGCGGGATGATGTATTTGCCATAGGCCCAGCCGGTGACGAAATTGCCGTTCTGGACCGGATCATGCCAGACTTCGCACCAGCGATAGCGAATCTTTTGTGCCTGCTTCCATGCCGGCTGGTTGGCGATGTCGAGCAGGTTTATTCCGCCGGTGCATCGCCCGGTCATCTGCAGAACGGTACCGTTCGGATATCCCGCCTGCTTTTGGGATGTGCCCGAAGGGTATTTGCGTACATTGAGCGTGTCGCCGAACGGGACATTGGCCACTTGCCAAGCCGCGAATACGGTCGCATGAGACTGGCCGGCAAAGCCCAGAGTTAGCGAAGCAACGGCGAAAGCCGCAGCAGTCCGAGACCAAATAGTCATCATCTCTCCTCCCGGCTCATCTCCTGGAGCCGACACAACCCATACGCTCCGGCTCTTGAACCTGCCCTGATCGGCGTGTTCATTTGCCATTCAAGATACTTCTCCATTCGAGATGGCCCTTCAAGATACTGGCCCATTGAAGATACTGGCAAAGCGAGATGCAATGACCAAGACATCCATATTTCCGATCGTCAGCCCGCCAACGCCCGAGAAGCGGCCGGTTTCCGACACGCATCACGGCATCACGCGAACCGACGACTATGCCTGGCTACGGGCCGACAACTGGCAGGAGATGTTCCGCGACCCGTCATTGCTCGATGCGGGGATCCGCGCAGAACTCGAGGCGGAGAATGCCTACCAGTCGAAGCTGATGGCCGACACGGTCGAACTGCAAAAGCAGCTTTTCAAGGAGATGAAGGGCCGTATCAAGGAAGACGATTCTTCCGTGCCGATGAAGGATGGGCCCTATGCCTACGGCTCGTCCTTTAAACTTGGTGGCGAGCAGCCGCGCTATTTCCGCATGTCGCGCGACGGCGGCGCCGAGCATATCCTGCTCGACGGCGATGCGGAGGCCGCGGGCAAGGCCTATTTCCGTCTTGGCGGTGTCGACCATTCGGCCGACCACGCCAAGCTGCTATGGGCATTCGACGACAAGGGCTCCGAATTCTACACGCTTCGCGTGCGTGACCTTGCCGATGGCAAGGAGCTTGCCGACCAGATCCCCGACACCGGCGGTTCAGGCGTCTGGAACGCAGGCAATGACGGCTTCTTCTACACCCGTCTCGATCCCAACCATCGCCCGTCCAAGGTACTCTTCCATGCGCTGGGCGACAGCCCGGACAGCGACCGGCTGATCTATGAGGAAACCGATCCCGGCTTCTTCATGAATGTCGACGGCACCCGCAACAACGAATGGATCATGATCGGCATCAACGATCACGAGACTTCGGAATACCGCCTGATGCGCGCCGACGATCCGTTTGCCGAACCGAAACTGGTGTCGCCGCGCGAGGTTGGCCTTCAATACGAGCTGGAAGAAGGCGGCGATATCTTCTTCATCCTGACCAATGCCGACGGCGCCAAGGACTTCAAGATCATGACGGCGCCGGCGAGCGATCCCGTGCGCGCCAACTGGCAGGAACTGGTGCCGCACGAGCCCGGCCGGCTGATCCTGTCGGTGATCGGCTTCAGGGACCACATGGTCCGGCTCGAACGCAAGGAAGGCCTGCCGCGCATTGTGGTGCGCGACCGTATCAGCGGCGAGGAGCATCTTCTGTCCCTCGACGAGGAGGCCTTCTCGCTCGGCCTGTCGGGTTCCTATGAGTACGACACCGAGATCATGCGCTTTTCCTACTCGTCGATGACGACGCCCGCGCAGGTGTTCGACTATAACATGCGCACCCGCGAGCGGGTGCTGCTGAAGACCCAGGAAGTGCCGTCCGGCCATGATGCGGACCATTATGTCACGCGGCGGCTGATGGCGCCGGCCAGCGATGGCGAACTGGTGCCGATCTCGCTTTTGCATCATCGCGACACGCCGCTGGACGGATCCGCACCTTGCCTGCTTTACGGCTACGGCTCCTATGGCATCACCGTGCCGGCCGCCTTCAACACCAACTGGTTCTCGCTGGTCGACCGCGGCTTTGTCTTCGCCATTGCTCACGTTCGCGGCGGCAAGGACAAGGGCTATGGCTGGTACGATGACGGCAAGCGGGAGAACAAGATGAACACGTTCACCGATTTCATCGCCGTCGCGCGCCATCTGGTCACCGAGCGTTACACGGCGCATGACCGTATCGTCGCGCAAGGCGGTTCGGCCGGCGGCATGCTGATGGGTGCCGTCGCCAACATGGCGCCGGATTGTTTTGGCGGCATCGTCGCCGAGGTTCCCTTCGTCGATGTGCTCACCACCATGCTCGATGCGACCCTGCCACTGACGCCGCCGGAATGGCCCGAATGGGGCAACCCGATCGCGTCCGCCGACGACTATCGGACGATCGCTGCCTATTCGCCCTACGACAATGTCTCTGATCACGACTATCCGCCGATCCTGGCGCTGGCCGGTCTCACCGATCCGCGCGTCACCTATTGGGAACCGGCCAAATGGGTGGCCCGGCTGCGCGACCGCAAGAGCGGCGACAATCCGGTTCTGTTCAAGATCAATATGGATTCCGGCCATGCAGGCGCTTCCGGCCGGTTTTCGCGGCTGGAAGAGATCGCCTACACCTACTCCTTCGCGCTGAAAGTGATGGGCAAGGCGCAGCTTACGGGAGCAACCAACAAATGATCGACCTGACCACCCTGATCGCCTACATCGCGGTCGTGCTCGGCTTCGTCTTCATTCCAGGCCCCGCCACCCTGCTGACGATCGCCCGGGCAACGAGTTCCGGAACCAGGGTCGGCATCGCGACGGGCGCCGGGATCGCTGCCGGCGACGTCTTTCATACCGTCATGGCCATGATCGGCATCTCGGCGATCAGCGCCGCGTCGGCGACGCTGTTCAGCGTCATCAAGTACATCGGCGCGGCCTACCTGGTTTATCTCGGCATTCGCGCGATCATCGAGAAAACACCGGCCAACCCGGCGGCCGGTGCGCTCGCGATCTCCGCCGGCAAGGCGTTTCGACAGGCTGTCCTGACCGAAGTGCTCAACCCCAAGACCGCTCTGTTCTTCCTCGCTTTTCTGCCTCAGTTCGTGCGGCCTGAAAACGGATCGGTGATGCTTCAGATGGCCGCGTTGGGGGTCATCTTCGTCATACTGGGCCTTTTCAGCACGGTCGTCTTTGCCGTGAGCGCTGGCCGGCTCGGCACGTTCCTGCGCCGAAATCCGTCGGTGTTACGATTGCAGGGCAAAGTTGTCGGCGGCATCTACTGCGCTTTGGGCGTCCGTCTGGCGCTGCAGCAACGCTGACTCTGGACGATAATCGACGCACCCTTTCCAGAGGGCTGGGTGTCAGGACTTTTTGAAGCTCCCGTCGCTCATTTTCACTCGCAATTGCGACGACCGCGCGCTACCCAGTGCGCGGCTTTTCCCGGCCTGACAGCCTCCAATCGCGTAAAGGTTCATTATGCTGCTCGTCGACGTCTATCTCGACAAATCACCCATCCAGGGAATCGGCGTCTTTGCCAAGAACCACATTCCTCGCGGTACTCTGATCTGGAAGTTAGACCCAAGGTTCGATCGGCTCATCGAGGTCGAGACTTATGAGCGGGCGGCCGGCCCGGTGAAGAGCTATCTCGACCGCTACTCCTATCCTGACCGCCGCGATCCGAACTACATCGTCTTCGAAGCCGACGACGCGCGCTACATGAACCATGCCGACGAGCCTAATTGCGACGTCTCCTCACCCGAGGAGAGTTTTGCGCTGCGCGACATCGCGCCTGGCGAAGAGTTGACCTGCAACTACAACCATTTTTTCGAAACGGGCTTCGATTTTCTCGGTGACCGCCACCTGTCATCCGCAGACTCGATCTAGACTAGTTCGCCCTCTTGCGGGCCGGATAGCCGTTTGGATGCGCGGGTATCGCCTTGAGATAGGCGGCGATGGCAGCACGGTCCTGCGGCGCCAGCTCGGCCATGTTTCGCTGCACGTCGACCATGGCGCCGCCGACGGAATCAAAATCGGGCGTGAAGCCGGTTTCGAGGTAGTTGGCGATGTCGGCTTCCGACCAATCGCCTATACCGCCCTCGCCCGATGTGATGTTCGGCACGACGCCGCTGCCTTCGGCAGCCACCGCACCGGCCAGCCACACGTTCTTTTTCGTACCACCTGCGAGGTCGCGCGGCGTGTGGCATTCGCCGCAATGACCCGGCCCCTCGACCAGATAGCGGCCGGCCATGACCGGATCGGGCGTGGCAGCGGGAAATGGAACGACAGGCTGGTCGCTAAGATAGAGCAATTTCCACAGGCCGATGCCGCGACGAATGTTGAAGGGAAAACCGAGCGAATTTGCAGGCGCCTTGCCGGCGACGGCCGGCAGCGTCTTGAGGAAGGCATAGAGATCGCCAATGTCGACCGGATTCATGCGCGCGTAGGACGCATAGGGAAACGCCGGATAGAAGTGTCGGCCCGAAGGCGACACGCCCTTCAGCATGGCATTGGCGAGGTCCTCGACCGACCATGCGCCGATGCCGTCCTTGGCGTCTTGCGAAATGTTGGGCGGCACGAAGGTTCCGAACGGCGTCTTGAGCTCGAGACCGCCCGCGAGTTGAAGCCGCGCATCGCCCTGTGAGCCCGGCTTTGCATGGCAGGATGTACAACCGCCGGCAAAAAAAATGCGCTTGCCCCTGGCTGCGTCGCCAGGACCGAGCTTGGCCAGGGTCTCCCTGTCGAGCCTCACCGGCGCCGACCCGACCCACCCGGCAACCGCGCCGACGCCGCCGAGGATGACGATGGCGCCGACGAGTTTCTTTAGCCAGGGCATCGCCCGCTATCAGCCTTTTTTCACCCGGTAGGTCTGGTGGCAGGTGCCGCAATCGGAGCCGATGGCGCCGAATTGCGCCTTCAACGCATCGACGTCGGCAGGAGCGGCAGCGGCCGCTGCCTTGACGTCGGCGACATATTTGGCGTTGGTGGCCTTGAAGCCGGCCATGTCTTCCCCGATCTTCGGCGACGCAGTGGTATCGCCGCCTGTGTCGCTGCCCGCCGGAAACAGCGCGTCGACGTCGACTTTCTCGACATTCGCATGCAGCGCCTGCAGCGCCGTCAGCACCGCGGCGGCATCAAACGGCTCCTCGCCCTTGACCACTTTCGACAGGCCGCCGACGATCTTTCCACGTTCCTTCATCAGTGCCTGCCGGTCGAGGATCGGGTCGGCAAAGGCCGCCGAAGCCGCGAGTGCGAGCATAGAGATGGCGATAACAAGCTTTCTCATTCAATTGGCTCCATGATGAAGGCATTTCGGGACAGGACGTCAACGGATGTTACAGAGGGAAAATTCCCTTCCCCCTGATGATTTTTGCCGGACCTTTGCTCTTGCGGGACGCAGAAAAGAAAAGCCCCGGGTGATACCGGGGCTTCTGGAAATCGATCACTTCGCCTTTTCGTACAATTCCAGGACATGGTCCCAGTTGATCAGGCTGTCGACGAACGCCTCGAGATATTTCGGCCGGGCGTTGCGGTAGTCGATGTAGTAGGAGTGCTCCCAGACATCGACGCCGAGGATCGGCGACGCGCCATGGACGAGCGGGTTTTCGCCGTTCGGTGTCTTGGAGATCGCCAGCTTGCCATCCTTGACCGAGACCCAGGCCCAGCCGGAGCCGAACTGTGTCGTGCCAGCGGCAATGAAGTCGGCCTTGAACTTGTCGTAGCCGCCGAGATCGCTATCGACTGCCTTCTGCAAGGCGCCCGGCAGCTTGTTGCCGCCGCCGCCTTTCTTCATCCACTTCCAGAAATGGATGTGGTTGTAATGCTGGGCGGCATTGTTGAAGAGGCCGGCATTCTTGCCGAACGACTGCTTGACCACCTCTTCGACCGACAGATCGCCCAAGCCGGCCTCGGCGGCGAGTTTGTTGCCGTTATCGACATACGCCTTGTGGTGCTTGTCGTGGTGATATTCCAGCGTCTCTTTCGACATGTAAGGCTGCAAGGCCTCATAGTCGTAAGGCAGAGCGGGCAATTCAAAGGCCATGGATAGTACTCCCTCGTGGAAAAATCCGGTGTCGATACCGGAGTAAGATAGGTCTGGAATGGGTTGGGACAACTCCGGATGAAGCGTCGATCGCCTTTTTATCCGCTCAAACAGCAGAAGTCGAATGCGCCCAATCCCAATAGAGTTCGCGCGCTTTTTTGGCCACCGGCCCGGGTTGCAGATTGCGATCCTCGATGCGCGTGATCGGCACCACCTTGGAATGGTTCCCGGTCGAAAAAATTTCGTCTGCTTCGAGGAAATCGCGCACCGACAGCGTCTTTTCCGTGGTCCTGAAGCCATATTCGCCGAGCAGCGCTATCGTGCGCGAGCGGGTGATGCCGGATAGGAAGGTGCCGTTCGGCGCAGGCGTAAAGACGTGGCCATCCTTGACCAGGAAGATGTTCGAGGTTCCGGTCTCGGCGACGTTGCCCAGCATATCGAGCACCATTGCGTTGTCGAAGCCGCGCATCTTGGCTTCGAGAATGGCCCTACCGTTGTTGGGGTAAAGGCAGCCGGCCTTGGCGTTGGTCGGCATGGTTTCAATGGTCGGACGCCGGAACGGCGACACGGTCACCGAAAAGCCAGTCGCCGGAATCATCGGTGATTCATAGAGGCAAAGGCAAAAGCGCGTCGAGGCGGGATCGGCCGGCACGCCCATATAGCCGCCATGCTCGGCCCAGTACATCGGCCTGATATAGACCGCCGTCTTGCCGTCGAACTTCTTCAACCCATCCCATGTCAGCCCGACGATCTTGTCGGCGCTCATGTTCGGCTTCAGGCCGAGCGCAATCGCCGAGGAATTCACCCTGGCTGCGTGGAAGTCGAGATCCGGCGCCACGCCTTCGAACCAGCGGCCGCCGTCAAAAACGCTGGTGCCGAGCCACATGGCGTGGCTGCGCGGCCCCAGAATGGCGACGTTGCCTTCGTGCCAATCACCATCGACGAAAGTCCATGTCGTGGATTGCGCCGCAGCCGCCAGTGTCATCATCTCGTCCCGTCTCAATCGGTCTCGTGTGACAGCCATTGGAAGATGCTTTGGCGGGCGCCGTCAACCGGCATCATGGAGTTTTGTTGAGGCCAGTGCCGGGGCGCAATGCAATCAAAGCTTGCACCTTGTCGCGCCTGCCCTCAAAACTGCTGTCATGCAATACGCCGCCTATGTCTTCGACGCCTATGGCACGCTGTTCGACGTGCATGCCGCCGTACGCCGTCATGCCGACCGGATCGGGCCGGACGGCCAATTGCTGTCCGAGATCTGGCGCGCCAAACAGCTCGAATATTCCTGGGTGCGCACGCTGATGGGCGCCTATGCCGATTTCTGGCAACTGACCGAACAGGCGCTCGATTTCGCCTTGCGCAAGGTTCCCTCGGCCGACCCCGGTCTCAAGGCGATATTGCTGGATGCCTATTGGCGGCTCGATTGCTATCCGGAAGTGCCGGCCGTGCTCAAGGCGCTCAAGGCTTCGGGAGCGAGGCTGGCGATCCTGTCCAACGGCTCGCCCGAAATGCTGCAGGCGGCGGTCAAATCCGCCGCGCTCGACCAGGTTCTGGACGATATCTATTCCGTCGATACGGTGCGGCGCTTCAAGACCGATCCCGCGGTCTACGACATGGTCGCCACCGGCCGGCGCCTCTACCCCGGCGCGGTTTCCTTCCAGTCGTCCAATCGCTGGGACATTGCAGGCGCCACCAAATTCGGCTTTCGCACGGTGTGGATCAACCGCTCCAACCAGCCCGAAGAATACCGGGACTTCCCACCGGCCCTGATCCTGCCGTCGCTCGAAGCCCTTGTGCCCGGCAGCTAAGAGACCTGTGTCTCTGGCGCCACAGTAGCAGCCTGGTCACAGCTTCGCCTTTCTTTGCCCACGTTCGGGCCAGAATCGGAACCGCCTATCGCCCCAGGTGTTGTCAGGCACCCGCGTAACTGTCGGCGAATTCACGCTTTGTTGCGATTTGAGACTTAAAGAAGGCAACCATGTCCATAACCGAAATCGAATCTTTTCGCCTGAGCCGTCGCGGCTTTCTCAATGCCGCAGCCCTGGGCGCCGCTTCGATCGCGGTTTCCGCATGCGCCACCACCGGGCCGGGTCCGGTCGAGCCGCCGCCACCAACCTATGTCGAGCCGCCTCTGGCGGACTATGTGACGATGTATGCAGCAGTCAGCGACGGCGGCTTCGATTTGCCGGCCATCCCAGTCGACAAGATCGATCCGCAATTCCTGCGTCAGATCGTTCCCGACCCGACGGGACAGAAGCCGGGAACCATAGTCGTCGATACGACCGGCCACTTCCTTTATCTGGTTCGTCCAGGCGGTCAGGCGATACGCTACGGTGTCGGCCTTGGCCGCGCCGGCTTCGAATGGTCCGGCGACGCCGTCGTTCAGTGGAAGCAGAAATGGCCAAAATGGACGCCGCCGGACGAAATGATAGCCCGCCAGCCGGAACTGAAACCCTACAGCGCCGACAATGGCGGCATGCCCGGCGGCCTGAAGAATCCGCTCGGTGCACGCGCGCTCTATCTGTTCCAGGGCAATGTCGACACGCTCTACCGTCTGCACGGCTCGCCGGAGTGGCGCTCGATCGGCAAGTCGGTGTCGTCAGGCTGCGTGCGTCTGATGAACCAGGACATTATCGACCTCTATGATCGCGTGCCCTCGAAGACGCCGGTCATCGTGACCAGCGACGCCAGCCAACCCATGGTGGCGACGGCCAACCGACAGGCGATCCCGATCGATGCCGGCGTGCCGGACGGTTCGGTGCTGCTTGGACCGGTCAAGGCGATCACGAATTCGATTTTCTGAGCTGACTAGGCAGCGGCGCCCGCTGCCTCCAGTCACCGCCCGCGCGACAAGCTCCCCAGAATGCCGCGCACGATTGCCCGACCGACCGAGGAGCCGACCGAGCGCACCACCGACTTGATCGCCGCCTCTGCGACCGTCTGGCGGTTGGACGGGCGCGGTGCAGATGTGCGCCTGCCACCGGATTGCGGCGCGGGATCGTCATTGCCGAAGCCCGGAATGGTCCAGCGCGAGCCGCCGCTGCCGGCCTGCTGGGCCTGCTCTTCGGCATCCTGCGCGTCCTTGGCCTTTTTCTGCAGCATTTCGAAAGCCGATTCGCGATCGACGGCCTGATCGTACTGGCCGGCGACCGGGCTTTCCTGGATCAGCTTTTGCCGCTCAGCGGCCGTTATGGGCCCAAGCCGCGAGGATGGCGGGCGGATCAGTGTCCGCTGCACCATGGACGGAACACCCTTGGCTTCCAACGTCGAGACCAGCGCCTCGCCAGTGGCAAGCTGTGTAATGGCGGTCATGCAGTCGAAATCGGGATTTGGCCGGAACGTTTCGGCCGCCGTCCGGACTGCCTGCTGCTCGCGCGGTGTATAGGCGCGCAGCGCGTGCTGGACGCGATTGCCGAGCTGGGCCAGGACTTTTTCAGGGATATCCAAAGGGTTCTGGGTGACGAAATAGACGCCGACGCCTTTCGAGCGGATCAGTCGGACGACCTGTTCGACGCGATCGATGAGCACCTTGGGTGCTTCGTCGAACAGAAGATGGGCCTCGTCGAAGAAGAACACCAGCTTCGGCTTGTCGGGGTCGCCGACTTCCGGCAGCACCTCGAACAGCTCCGACATCAGCCATAGCAGGAAGGTCGCGTAGAGCCGCGGATTCATCATCAGCTTGTCGGCGGCAAGCACGCTGATGGCGCCGCGTCCGTCGCGGGTGGTGCGCATGATATCGGCGATACGCAGTGCCGGTTCGCCGAAGAAGTTTGCGGCCCCCTGCTGTTCGAGGACCAGCAGCGTGCGCTGGATAGCCCCGACCGATGGCTTCGTCACGTTGCCATAGCGCGAGCCGATCTCGTCGGCGCGCTCGGCGATGTTGGCGAGCAGCGCCTGCAGATCCTTCATGTCGAGCAGCAGCAAGCCTTCCTCGTCCGCCAGGCGGAAGGCGATGTTCATGATGCCTTCCTGCGCCTCGGTCAGGTTCATCAGGCGCGACAGCAACAACGGCCCCATTTCCGAGACCGTGGCGCGGATCGGATGACCCTGCTCGCCGAACAAGTCCCAGAAGATAACGGGAAATTCCTGGAAGTCATACGGATCGAGCTTGACCTGTTCGGCCCGCTTGACGAGGAAATCCTGTGCCGTGCCCATCATCGCGATGCCCGACAGATCACCCTTGATGTCCGCGCAGAACACCGGCACGCCGGCGTTGGAAAATCCTTCGGCCAGGATCTGCAAGGTGACGGTCTTGCCGGTGCCGGTGGCGCCGGTCACCAGGCCGTGACGATTCCCATATCGCAGCAACAACTGCTCGGCACGCTGATAGCTGTCGTCGGGCTTTCGGCTGGCGCCGATGAAAATACTGGTCTCGTCAGCCATATGTCCGGTCTCCGCAAACTGATGTGTCTAAAGCCAGTGGCCTTGCCGCAGGTATAGTGAGGCCATTGCACAGCGACAATGCCATTCGTCCAAATCGGGGCCATTCGTCCAAATCCGGGCCATTCGCCCAAATCGGCCCCATTCGTTCAGATCGGGTTTTTGGAGCTTGCGGATTTTGCCGCTGTTTGGCAATCGTCGTCCACGCGGACTGACCTATATCTGATGGATCGAATCCGGTCTCTGAAAGCGCATTGCATTGCGATATCGGACCGGGGACCGTAGACTGAACCGCTCCCGGCTGGTGCGGCCGCATGAAACGAGGAGGACGGATGGGCGCCGGAGCCTTGATCCAGGACGTGGAACCCGAGAACGCCGAGCGTCAGCGATGGCTCGCCTTGGCGGAAAAGGCATTGGCAGGCGCTTCCTTCGAGGAAAAGCTGGTCTCGCACAGCGATGACAACATCCGTATCGAACCGCTCTACGACCGCAGCACCGCGGCGGAACCGATCGTGCGTACAAACCCGAAATCGCCATGGATCGTCAGCCAGCGCATCGACGATCCGGACATCGACCGTGCCAGAAGCCAAGCGCTGGAGGATGTTGCACAGGGTGCCACGGGATTGTCGCTGGTCTTCGAAGGGGCGCCCAACGCGTTCGGCTACGGCTTGCCGAGAACGGCGGAGGCGCTGGAGGCGGTGCTGGACGGCATACCGCTCAACCGCATCCAGG
>NZ_RZRW01000011.1:0-26890 GCF_003998745.1 Mesorhizobium sp. M7A.F.Ca.US.014.04.1.1
CCCTTGGCGTATGCGCTGACGGTGTGGATGCCGGAAACGGAGCCGTCCAGGACAATTTGATAGGGCGCAATCGTCAACACCAGCGCCGCTGCCGATTTGAGCGCCAGCCGGCAACAACGGGTCGTGACCGATCTGTGCATTCTGATCTCCGACGACTGAGCCCGGCGCGCCCCACCCCAACGTTGCAGTGCAACCAACATTGCCGAAAGACGCGGCGCCCGGAAGCGACCTCCGACCGTTGCGGTTGTCAACCAGGACCATTGCAAGCGCAAGGTTGGACTAAAGTCCCAAGTATATGCTACATTAGCTTCGCATGAACGGCGCCGTGACCGCCATCGCTAAACGGGAGACTGGCTTTCCCGATGCCTGACGACCGCAGACGCCGAACATCAAGTCACCTCCGCCGGGGGCGGCGGAGGTGACTTGTCGAGGGTGCAGTTGCCCGTTGATCTGTTTTTTGCAAACGACTGATGTCGTCCGCCGTCGCAGGATGCGCGGCCAAGATGCCGCCTAAGGTCTCCTTTCATCTCGAACCGGCGATTCTGGAGCAGTTCCGGTCTGCGGGAATGCTTAGCCAGCGCTGCGCGCAATGCCTGTCGCGTCTGAAAGGTCTCCCGATGTCACGAAAATGTGATCCGGCGATTATAAGGGGGTCAAACAGGTACCCACGCTCCAGCCAATCCAACAGCCAGAGGCAAGCCATGACTGACCTTCGCTCCCCCGACACCCGATTCCGCACCAGCCTGCTCGAGGAAAACGACGGCCCGGCCATCAACGCTTCCGACAACCGCACCATGGGCGAGATCATCGCCGCGCGGTTCTCGCGCCGCGGCTTCCTCAAGGGTTCGCTGGCTGTCTCGGCCATCGCCGCCACCGTCAGCCCGCTGGCGCTGATCAGCGCCGACGAGGCCCGGGCCGCTGAAGGCTCGGCCTTCACGTTCGACGAACTCGAGGCCGGCATCGACGACAAGCACCACGTCGCGCCGGGTTACGATGCCGATGTACTGCTGCGCTGGGGCGATCCGCTGTTTGCCGATTCGCCCGACTTCGACCCGACGAAACAGTCGGCCGAGGCCCAGGCGAAACAGTTCGGCTACAACAACGATTATGTCGGCTACATCCCCATCGACGGCTCGGCCGAACATGGCCTGCTGGTGGTCAACCACGAATACACCAATCCGCATCTGATGTTCCCGGGCATCGTGAAAATCGTCGAGAAGGACGGCAAGAAGTCGGCCGAAGTCGCACCCCTCTCGAAGGAGCAGGTCGATGTCGAGATGGCAGCTCACGGCGGCACCATCGTCGAGATCCGCAAGACATCAGGCAAATGGCAGGTGGTGCGCGACGGCAAGCTCAATCGCCGCATCACCTCCAACACCGAAATGGCGCTGGCCGGTCCGGTTGCCGGCCATGACCGCGTCAAGACCAATGCCGATCCGTCCGGCACCAAGGTGTTCGGCACGTTCAACAATTGCGCCGGCGGCGTCACGCCCTGGGGCACCTATGTGATGGCCGAGGAGAACATCCATGGCTATTTCTCCGGCGAGTTGCCGGAAGGCCACAAGGAAGCCGCGAACTACAAGCGTCTCGGCATTCCCGAAGGCGCCTATGAATGGGCGGCGCATTACGAACGTTTCGACCTCGCCAAGGAGCCCAATGAGGCCAACCGCTTCGGCTGGATCGTCGAGGTCGATGTCAACGACCCGACCTCGACGCCGAGGAAGCGCACGGCCATGGGCCGCTTCAAGCATGAGGGCGCCGAATCGATTGTCGCCAGGGACGGCCGCGTCGTCTTCTATCTCGGTGACGACGAGCGCTTCGACTATGTCTACAAGTTCGTGACCAAGGCCGCGTTCGATCCGAACGATCATGCCGCCAACAGGGACCTGCTCGATGATGGCACGCTGCATGTCGCCAGGTTCGCCGAAGATGGCACGGTCGAATGGCTGCCGATCGTCTTCGGCCAGGGACCGCTGACGGCTGAAAACGGTTTCACTGGCCAGGCCGACGTGCTGATCGAGACGCGCCGCGCCGCCGACCTGCTCGGTGCCACCAAGATGGACCGCCCCGAAGACATCCAGCCCAATGCCATCAACGGCAAGGTCTATGTCATGCTGACCAACAATTCGAAGCGCAAGGCCGACCAGGTAGACGCCGCCAACCCCCGCGCCGAAAACGCCTTTGGCCACATCATCGAGATCGCCGAGGACGGCGGTGATTTCACCGCCGCCAAGGGCAAGTGGGAAGTGCTGCTGAAATGCGGTGATCCGGCGGTTGCCGATGTCGGCGCCACCTTCTCGACGGCAACGACGGCCAATGGCTGGTTCGGCATGCCCGACAATTGCGCGGTCGATTCGGCCGGGCGTCTCTGGGTCGCGACCGACGGCCAGGGCCCGAAAGCCACCGGCCGCACGGATGGTCTGTGGGCGGTGGACACGGAAGGGGTGGCGCGGGCGACCTCGAAACTGTTCTTCCGCGTGCCGATCGGCGCCGAAATGTGCGGTCCGCTGTTTGCGCCCGACGACCAGACCGCCTTCGTCGCCGTCCAGCATCCGGGCGATGGCGGCGAGGACTGGGAAGCGTTCGGCCGCCCGTCCTACTATGAGGATCTGTCGACGCGCTGGCCCGACTTCAAGCCCGACATGCCGGTGCGGCCGTCGGTGGTCGCCATCACCAGACAGGGCGGCGGCAAGATCGCGGTCTGATTGCCCTCCAGCATGGGGCGCAGCAGCGGAGCAGATTTGCACCGCTGCCGCCCTTTGAAGTCGCGGCATGGGGTGAAGTCGGTCAAGCCTCGGGAAAGATTGGCAATTTAAACATGGCGCCCTAGGTCTTTATCAGGAGATCGCCATGTCGAAGTCCGTCTATGACCGTGGCTTGCTCAAGCCAGCCGATATCGCCAAGCTGCAGCGCGTGTTCGACGAGGCCTGCCGGCGGCGCGAGGCACATCCCGATTCCGCCGACGCGCGGGAAATCGCGCTTAACCTGCTCGCCCTGCACAATGCCGGCATGGAGGAAGAGGACATGCTGATGGAGGCCGTCGGTTTCCGGCGGCTGGAACCCAAATCAGCGTGATGCGCCGGGTTGGTGCGAGGCCGACCCTGCAATCCGTTTGGCGATCGCCTTGGCCAGGATACCGGCATTGGCGAAGCAGCCGCGAATGCTCGGCCGCATGCCGGTGAACCACAGACCGGGCAATTTCGGATCGGCTTGCCCGCCGTTGAAGAGCGGAACGCCCTTGGCGTCGAGCACGCCGAGCTTGCCGACCATCGGCTCCAGCCCGGTGCGGTAGCCTGTCGCGGCAATGACGATGTCAGGATAGATCAGGCTGCCATCGGCCAGGATCACGCCGT
The DNA here is from genome assembly GCF_003998745.1 of Mesorhizobium sp. M7A.F.Ca.US.014.04.1.1. Taxonomy (NCBI): domain Bacteria; kingdom Pseudomonadati; phylum Pseudomonadota; class Alphaproteobacteria; order Hyphomicrobiales; family Phyllobacteriaceae; genus Mesorhizobium; species Mesorhizobium sp. M7A.F.Ca.US.014.04.1.1. The sequence goes on from NZ_RZRW01000011.1 coordinate 3,354, forward strand.
CACGGGTGAATTCCCTTATGCCAGGTACGACGGTGATCTTGCCGGCCTTTATGGCGCTGACGGCGCCGTCGTCGGCGGCGATCGCGGTGTAATCCGAGGTCAGGCGGCTGGCGCCGCCCGCAGGCGCGGGCGGCAGGCCGAATTTGGTCAGGTCGCCGAAAGCCAGGCGCTGCGTCGCCGACATCACCGCGTCGGCGACCCGCAACGGCAAGCGAGCCATGAACGGCGAAAGCCGGTGCACGGCGATCTTGCCGATGCGCTTGGGCAGCAGGGCGGGACCGCTGCGGGCCGACAGCCAGATGGCGGCCGTGTCTATGCCGGCCAGATGATTGAGCGCATCGAAACCCGAATTGCCAGCGCCGACGACCAGCACTTTCTGGCCCGCATAGGCCTGTGCGTCACCGAAATCCGCCGAATGGATGATGCGCCCGACGAAATCCTTCATGCCTTTCCATTCGGGAATGAACGGCTGCCTGTCGCGGCCGGTGGCGACGACGACATTGCGGGCCAGCCGCAGGCCAGCGCTGGTCCGTACCGCCCAGTGATCGCCCTTGAAGGCAATCTCTTCGACAGCGACGCCAAACTGCACCGGCAGCCGGTTTTCCTCCCTGAAATCATTCATGTGGCGGATGACGACCGTCCGGTGCGGAAAGGCGGGGGTGCCGGGTGGATAGGGGAGACCAGGCAGCGAAGAAAGATCGCGGTGGGTGTTGAGATGCAATTGCTGGTGCCGCCGGTGCCATGGCTCAGCCAACCGGCTTTCCTTTTCCAGGATCGCCGTCGGCACGCCGGCGTTCATCAAGGCGTGCGCGACGGCCAGCCCGGCAGCACCGGCGCCGACGACGATTGCCGGCTCGACCTTGGCCGGCAGATCCACAACCGATCTGATTGTCGTATCAGTCATTCACTCGAATCCCGTTCGACGCCAGGCTGGCAGGACGCTGTAACCGTTTGATCCCGCGCAGGATCCCTGCAGCAAACCGCGGCCGAAATTTCGAGCGATGCGAATTAGCTCCGTACGCCGGGCCGCGGTTGCGCTCTATATGGCATATGCGCGATATCAACGGTAATCAGGTCGCGGCAATGTGATTGATTCGAGGCTCGGGGTGGCTGGCGGGTCTCGGTTATCCCCACGCGCATGCCCGAAATCGACTCCGATTTTCGAGTCATGCGCAGAATCAAAGTGTTACAGCACCTTGGCGCGTCCTGGACGGCCGGCGCTGTAGGCGGCACGCGGAATCTCGACCATGCCCTCCTTGCGGTTCTATTTCGACAAGATCCTTGAGGCCGCCGCGCCCGAGGTCGAGCGGCAGGCGCTGACCCATGTCGAACGCCTGGCACTGGTGCGCCGCTATGGCGACTTCTCGCTCGCCTATTCCACCGCCGTGCAAGGCAAGCTCTCCTATTTCGGCGACGCCGACGGCTACATCGCCTTCGGTACCAAGATGAAGCACCATTTCGCGCTCGGCGACCCGGTGGCGGCTCCGGCGCGTCGGGCCGATTACATCAAGCGCTTCGTCGAGACCGCCGGCAGCCCGTGGTTCGTGCAGGTCGGCGAGGACACCGCACGCGTGCTGGCCGGCCTTGGCTACAAGGTCAATCGCCTCGGCATCGACACCCGCCTCACCCTGCCCGAGCATGATTTTTCCGGGAAGCGCAACGAGACCGTGCGCTACTCCGAGCGCTGGCTGCTGAAGAAAGGCTTTTCGTTCGACGAGGACAAGCGCACGATTTTTCTGGATGAAATTGCCCGGCTTTCGGAAAACTGGCGCGGCGACCGCATCGTCAAGCGCTGGGAGATGGGCTTTCTCAACCGCAACTTTGCCGACCATCTCGGCACCGACATGCGCCGTTTCGTCCTGCACGGTCCCGACGGCGGACTGGTCGCTCTGCTCGACTTCGACCCGCTGTGCCGCAACGGAAAGGTCATCGGCTACACGACGGCCTTCAAGCGCAAGCATATCGACGCTTCGCCGCATGCCGAGGTCGGCCTGACCAAATTCGCCGTCGATCGTTTTCGCGAAGAGGGCATCTCGGTGGTCACGCTCGGCCTGTCGCCGATGCTCGATATCGGGCCAAGCGGCTTTGCCGAAAGCGATTTCTGGCGCAATGCCTTCCAGCGCGCCTACGATTCGCCCTGGGTCAATCGCCGCAGGTTCAACCTGCAGGGCCAGGCGGCCTTCAAGCGCCGCTTCCACGGTGTCGAGGAGCCGGTCTACATCGCTTTCCGCAAGGGGACGTATGTCGAGATGCTGGGGTTGCTGCGGCTGGTCAAGGCGATCTAGATGTATCGATATTCAGGTGAGGCCGGCCTGCAAATGGCGGCTTCCTGCGCTTCCGGTGCTCACGTACGAAAAGTACGCTCCGCTCCGGTTCTCGGAATCCGCCATTTTCGACTCGGCCTGACCTGAATCTCAACAGACCTGGCGGCGTTCTGCCGTCAATTCCTCAACCGATACCCTGTCCTGAAGATCCAGGCGACGATCGTTATACAGATCAGCAGGAAGACGACCGTCATGCCGAGGCTGACGCCGACCGAGACGTCGGACTTGCCGTAGAAGCTCCAGCGGAAACCGCTGATCAGATAGACGACCGGGTTGAACAGCGTGATCGTGCGCCAGACCTCGGGCAGCATGTTGATCGAATAGAAGCTGCCACCGAGGAAGGTCAGCGGCGTGATGATCAGCAGCGGAACCAGTTGCAGCTGCTCGAAACTCTTCGCCCAGATGCCGATGATGAAGCCGAACAGGCTGAAGGTCACCGCCGTCAGCACCAGGAAGGCGAGCATCCAGAACGGATGCAGGATGGTGAGCGGCACGAACAGCGAGGCGGTGGCCAGGATGATCAGGCCGAGGATGATCGACTTGGTCGCGGCACCGCCGACATAGGCGATGACGATCTCCAGATAGGAGACCGGCGCCGACAGAAGCTCGTAGATCGAGCCGACGAATTTCGGGAAATAGATGGCAAAGGAGGCGTTGGAGATCGACTGCGTCAACAGCGACAGCATGATCAGACCCGGCACGATGAAGGCGCCGTAGCTGATGCCGTCGATCTCGGTGATGCGCGAGCCGATGGCCGAGCCGAAGACGACGAAATACAGCGACGTCGAGATGACCGGCGAGACGATGCTCTGCAGCACGGTGCGGAAAGCACGTGCCATTTCCATCCGGTAGATCGCCCATACTGCGCGAAGGTTCATGGCTCCCTCCTCACCAGATTGACGAAGATCTCCTCGAGCGAAGAGTTTTGCGTGTCGATATCGCGGAACTGGATGCCGCCGGCCTCGAGATCGCGCATCAACGAGGCGACGCCGGGCCGCTCGGCCTGGTTGTCATAGGTGTAGGTCAGCTGCCCGCCATCGGGCGACAATTCCAGCGCATAGCGCGAGAGCGCCTCGGGAATGGCCGTCAGCGGATTGCGCAGTTCCAGCACCAGCCGCTTGCGGCCGAGCTTGCGCATCAGTTCGGCCTTGTTCTCGACCAGGATGATCTCGCCGCGGTTGATGACGCCGACGCGGTCGGCCATCGCTTCGGCTTCCTCGATATAGTGCGTGGTGAGGATGATGGTGACGCCGTCCTCGCGCAGCCGGCGCACCATCGCCCACATGTCCTGGCGCAGCTCGACGTCGACGCCGGCGGTCGGCTCGTCGAGGAACAGGATGCGCGGCTCATGCGACAGCGCCTTGGCGATCATCAGCCGGCGCTTCATGCCGCCCGACAGGGTGATCGCCTTGGCATCCTTCTTGTCCCACAGTGAGAGATCGCGCAGCACCTTCTCGACAAAGCCGTGGTTGGCCGGCTTGCCGAACAGGCCACGGCTGTAATTGACCGTCGCCCAGACGCTCTCGAAGGCATCGATGGTCAGTTCCTGCGGCACAAGCCCGATCAGACCGCGCGCGGCGCGATAATCCTTGTTGATGTCGTGGCCGTCGACGGTGACGGTGCCCGACGAGCGGTTGACGATGCCGCAGACGATCGAGATCAGCGTCGTCTTGCCGGCGCCATTGGGCCCAAGCAGCGCGAAGATTTCGCCGCGCTGAATGTCGAGATTGACTTCCTTGAGCGCGGTAAAACCGGTGGCGTAGGTCTTGGAGACCCCGGAAATGGACAGGATGGAAGGCATGGATGAAAACGGCTGCTTGAAGAGGTCCCCTGATATAGGCCGAATGTCGGTGCTTGCAACCGCAAGTCAATGCCCTGCTGACAGTTCTCGACAATCGTTGCCGGCCGGCCATTGCAGGTGCGGCGCACAGGCCCGGAGTTGCGCGGCATGCAACCGGCAAAATTGTCCTGTGGCGTTCAGCCTCGCGGCAGGACGCCGCTTTGACCTGAACTCGCTTCGGGCCTATTCTTCGCGAGTATTTGCAGCAGCCGGAGCCCATCATGGACCCGCTCATACTTTCGCGTATCCAGTTCGGCGCGAATATTTCATTCCACATTCTATTTCCGACGATCACCATTGCGCTGGGTTGGGTGCTGCTGTTCTTCAAGCTGCGCTACAACGCGACCAACGATTCCGCCTGGATGCGCGCCTATTTCACCTGGGTGAAGGTGTTCGCGCTGTCCTTTGCCATGGGCGTGGTTTCGGGCGTCACCATGAGCTTCCAGTTCGGCACCAACTGGCCGGGCTACATGGAAAAGGTCGGCAACATCGCCGGGCCGCTGCTGGCCTACGAGATTCTCACCGCCTTCTTCCTCGAAGCGGCCTTCCTCGGCATCATGCTGTTCGGCTTCCGCCGCGTTTCCAACCGCATCCACACACTGGCGACGGTGCTTGTCGCCGGCGGCACCACCGTCTCGGCGTTCTGGATCATCGCGCTCAATTCCTGGATGCAGACGCCGGCCGGCTTCGAGATGCGCGACGGCGTGGCGCATGCGGTCGACTGGTGGGCAATCATCTTCAACCCGTCGATGCCCTACAGGCTGACCCACATGCTGCTGGCGTCCGGGCTGACGGTGTCGTTCCTGGTCGCTGGCCTGTCGGCGCTGCGCTATCTCACCGGCGACCGTTCGGAATCGATGTGGAAGGCGCTGCGCACCGGCGTCTTCACGGCCGCGATCCTGATCCCGATTCAGATCTTCGCCGGGGACCAGCATGGGCTGAACACGCTGGAGCACCAGCCGCAGAAGATCGCCGCCATGGAGGCCAACTGGAACACCGGCCCCAATGTGCCGCTGGTGCTCTTCGCCCTGCCCGACGAGGCCGCGAAGGAAAACAAATTCGAGATCGCCATTCCCGACGGCGCCAGCCTGGTGCTGCGGCACTCGACCAGCGGTGTCGTGCCGGGACTGAACGATTATCCCGGCAACCATCCGCCGGTCTTTCCGGTGTTCTGGGGTTTCCGCGTGATGGTCGGCACAGGCATATCGATGCTGCTCGTCTCATGGTCGGCGGCCTTCTTCCTCAAGCGCCGGCACAGCCTGCCGAAGCCGCTCGCCATGCTGATGGTACCGATGGCGCTGTCGGGCTGGCTGGCGACGCTGGCCGGCTGGTACACCACCGAAATCGGCCGCCAGCCCTGGCTGGTGACGGGCGTGCTGAAAACGGCAGACGCGGTCGGCCCGGTGGCGGGCAGCCATGTCGCGCTGACGCTGGCGACCTACCTCGTTCTCTATGTGCTTTTGCTGATCGCCTATCTCGGCGTGCTGGTGCACCTGGCGCTGAAGGCGGCGAAGGACGGCGATTCATCGCCGCTGCCGGGCGTCATGAACGCCGCCATGTCACAGCCGGCGGCTGGCGAGTAGGAGAAGAAGATGAGCTTCGACTGGCCAACCGCGCTTCCCCTCATCTTCGCCGGCCTGATGGGCCTCGCCATCCTGATCTACGTCATTCTCGACGGTTTCGATCTCGGCATCGGCATCCTGTTCGCCGCCGCCGAAGACGCCGAACAGGATACGATGATTGCCGCGATCGGCCCGTTCTGGGACGCCAACGAAACCTGGCTGGTGCTGGCCGTCGGCCTGCTGCTGGTCGCCTTCCCGCTGGCGCATGGCGTCATCCTGACGGCGCTCTACATTCCGGTCTTCGTGCTTTTGCTCGGGCTGATCCTGCGCGGCGTTGCCTTCGATTTCCGCGCCAAGGTGCCAGCTGGCCGGAAGCATCGCTGGAACCGTATTTTCTTCCTGGGTTCGCTCATCGCCTCACTGGCGCAGGGCTACATGCTGGGTGTCTATGTGCTCGGCCTCGATGTCGGCCTCGGCGGCATGGCGTTCGGCGTGCTGGTGGCGTTCTGCCTTGCCGCCGCCTACGCGGCGATGGGTGCCGCCTGGGTGATCTACAAGACCGAAGGCGAGCTGCAGAAGAAGGCGGTGCGCTGGCTGCGCACGACGCTGGTGCTGACCGCACTCGGCATGGCCGCGGTGTCGCTGGCGACGCCCTTCGCCAGCCCGCGCATCTTCGACAAATGGTTCGTCTGGCCGGAGATGCTTTATCTGTCGCCGCTGCCGATCCTGTCGGCGCTGCTGTTTCTGTGGCTGTGGCGGCAGACCTTCCATCTGCCGAAGCCCGACGACCGCCATTCACTGACGCCGTTCCTGACGCTGGCGGCCATCTTCGCGCTTGGCTTTGCCGGCCTCGCCTGGTCGTTCTACCCGTTCGTGGTGCCGGATCGCCTGACCATCTGGCAGGCAGCCTCGGCACCGGAAAGCCTGGCCATCATCCTGGCCGGCACCGTGGTGGTGCTGCCGATCATCATCTTCTATTCCTTCTATGCCTACCGGGTGTTCGGCGGCAAGGCGACCGACCTGACCTACGATTGATCCGCTCCATCTCTTTGACGCAAAGCGCCATGGGCTTTCTCAGGAAGGGCTGCTTTCAGATCAGCCCGGAATCGCGCGCGGCAGCTGTGGCCTCGCCACGCGAGATGGCATCCAGCTTACCCAGAACCGCGGAGACATGGTGATCGACGGTTTTTGGTGAAATGGTCAGATGCTCTGCGATCCGCTTGTTGGAGAAGCCGCGCTCGATCAGTTGCAGCACTTCCATCTGGCGTTGGGTCAGGCCGGCGCTGTTGGCGCGCGTGGTCTGGCGCGGCCCCCGGGCGATGCGAATGACGCCGTTGCGCCGCATGATTTCGCGCACATGGCTCGCAACCGGCTTGGCTCCAAGGGTCTCGAATATCTCGAGTGCCGCACGCTGCGCCGGCTCATCGCCCTGGGCGAGCGCGAGCGCACGTTCATAAGGTGCGTTGAGATCCGCCCAGACCGCGGCCGCCCCTTGCCAGTCGCCAGCCAGGAGCATTCGGTACGGCGCGGCCATGCCGGCCGTATCCCCCGCGTCGCTACCGGCGGAGAGGATCTGGCGCCAGCTGGCCAGTTCGGCAAACATAGCCCGCGTCGGCGACAGGGTCTCGGCAAGGTCGATCAGCCGCAGCGCCTCGGCGATTTCCGCCTCGCCGAGCCATGCCTGCTCGGCGACGATGGCGGCGTACGGCAACAGCCGCTGCAATTCGGCTCCCCTTTCCAGGAACCGATTCATTTCCGCCAGCAGTGGCTCGGCCGAAGGATCTCCGCGCCGAAGACGCAGTTTCACCAGGGCCACCAAAGCGGGATAGCGGACCAGCGCCGTCGCCTGGTCATTGCTTATGACATCCAGAGCCTCGGCGGCGGCTTCGTTCCAGTATCCCTGACGCAACAACAACTGTGCCCGAACCCCACGCATATAGTCACGCCAAGTCGCCAGATCGTTCTCGACGCAATAGTCGATGCCGCGATCAAGGAAGGATTGAGCCTGGCTGTAGCCCAATTGGTTGATCTCGCCACAGGCGCAATTGGTGAAGGCACGCGCGGCGTGCTCCTGAAAATTCTGCTCCAGCGCGATTTCAAGGCTGCGGGCGAGATGCAGCCGGCTGCTGGCCAGATCCAGCCACTGCTCGGCGGCGCCGACATTGTTGAGCGCGTGACAAACGACATCCTGCCGGTCCAGCTGCTCGGCAAGCTCGATCGCCCTGCCGCCCAGCGACAGGGTCTCGTCGAGCCTCTCGGCCAGCATCGCCAGCTGCGAAAGGTTCGAATAGGCCATGGCAAGTTCGGCACTGGCGGGAACTGCCTCCAGCAACGCGACCGCCTGGGCGCCGAACAGGTCGGCTGCCGGGCGGTCGCCCAACAGATAGGCGAAGCGCGATAGCCACCTGAGGCTGTCGCCTTCCTTCAGCGTGTTGCCAAGCGCCTTTTGCAACGCGCGGGCTTGTTCCTGCGCCTTGATGGCCTCGTCAATGCGGGCGATCAAGTGACACTCGAAGGCATACTGCTCGTAAAGTCCGGCGCGTTCTTCCACGGGCAAGGTGTCGGCCTGCCGCAAGGCGACCTCATAGTAGCCGGCGGCGTCGCGATGGGCGCCGACACGCGAAGCCTCGCGCGCGGCGATCGGCGCGAATTCGCGCACCGCCTCGAAATTGTGCGCTTCCACGGCGTGATGGACCAGGCGTGCGGTGGCGACGCCGCCGTTTTCAAGCAGCGCCGACAGCGCGCGCTGGTTGAACAGTCTCCTGTAACTTGTCGTCAGCATCATCTCGATGGCGCGGCGTGCGATTTCATGGCGGAAGGCATAGCCATCGCCCAGATCGTCGAGCAGCCCATTCGACACACATTCCGCCAGCTGTCCGGCGCTGGCGACGCCGCACAGGCCCTGCAGAGCCCAAGCATCGGCCCGCCTGGGAAACACCGACACCGCGTCCAGCATCGAGCGGGCACCGGCGGACAGCCGTTCGGCCCGCGCCACAACGGCGTCCCGCACGCTGGCCGGTGGCGTCATCTCATTGTCGGCACACAGGAGCTCGGTGACGAAGAAGGCATTGCCGGCGGTGACCCGGTAGATGGCGTCGCCATCTCGGCCGGCAGCGCTGGCGAGCGACAGGACGGCCGCCTCGCTCAACAGCGGCACGTCGATACGGGCAACGTTGCCCGACGGAATTTCACCCAGCGCCCGGCGCACACGCGCCTGTCCTTCGCTGCGGTCGGTGCGCGCCGTCAACAGGACCAGGATGTGGGTGTTGGCGATGCGCCGGCCAAGAAAGCGGACGAAATCGAGCGTCGCGTCGTCCGCCCAATGCAGATCCTCGATTACCAGAAGCGTCGGCTGGGTCCTTGTCTCGAACACGTCGAGGGCACCGGAGAACAGTGGCAGCCGCTGACCCTGCCTGGCGTCGATCGCCTGCGGCATCGCCCATTGCGCCTCGCGGGCGAGGTCATAGAGCGGTCCGAGCGGATCGGGGATCGACAGGTCCTCGCAGGCGCTGCGCAAGATGCGCGTAGCCTTGGCCGCGCCGGCGACGAAGGCCTCGACCAGTGCGGTCTTGCCGGCGCCGGCCTCGCCCGACAACGCCACCACGCTGCCGCGACCACGCGCGGCTTCGGCGAGAAGTCCGTCCAGCTGCTCCAGCTGTGTCTGCCGTTCCAGAAGCATGATCATCCGCTTTTCGTGATCCGGGTCGCCGCCGCACCCCGCTTTCGTCAGGCAGGATAGCGCGGCCCGGTATCGGCTTTGTGGCTCCAGCAGTGAACGCCGTTAACATGGGGAATCGTCCCACGAAACATAGGGAAAGGTTCCGATGCGCGCCCCTGGCGAGCGTGATCAATGTCCTCCGCGCTCAAAACCGGGCGTGAAACAGTAAAAAGGAACCTGATATGCCTCGCTATGTGGTTGAACGTACATTTCCCAACGGCCTCAGCGTGCCGGTGAACGAGGCCGGCGCCGATGCGCTGGGCGGCGTCATCATGCGCAACGCGGAGAAAGGCGTGACTTGGGTGCAGTCCTTCGTCTCGCCCGACAAGAAGCAGAGCTTCTGCATCTATGACGCGCCTTCGCCGGAAGCGATCCGCAGCACGGCCCAGAAAAACGCGCTGCCTGTCGACAAGATCACGGAGGTGCGGGTTCTTGACCCTTACTTTTACCGTTGACCCGATCGATGAGTATCAAACTGCCCTTCGCGGCGACGGCAGCGTGCCTGACGAATCGTTCAGCGGGCCGTCGGCGGCGTCGAGACCCGTCGGACGAGACCCGTTACCGGGCCGGGCTTTCTGGCGGCTGGCCTCGCTGCTGTTCGCGCCATTGCGCAAGAGTCGGCGTCGATTGCCTCCGCAGGACGATTATCTGAGACGCGACATCGGCCTGCCGGAGCTCGAGGGTCTGCCGCACTACTGGGACTTCACCCGGTACCAATGATGCGTGCAGCCGAGATCCGACGTCGCAGCGGGAGCGGCGGCTCCCGCGCGCCATCAACAAGGAGGAGAGAACATGAACATCCATCTGTGGACCAAACACCTCATCAACCTGTCGATCGCGGCCACGGCGGCCAATGCTCACAACGCTGGCGCGCTGGACGAGAAGGTGCGGGCAGCCAACAGCCGCTTCGAGAACGTGGCGATGGCGACGGCCGAGGGCTATGCGCCGATCCCTTGCGCCAGCGGCATCACCGGCGGCGCCATGGGCATCCACTATGTCAATGCCGGTTATCTGAAGGACGATGCGGTCGAACTCGCCAAGCCCGAGGCGGTGATGTACGAGCCGATGGCAAACGGCAAGCTGAGGCTGGTGGCCGTCGAGTACATCACCTCGAAAGGTCCGGCTTCGCTGGAAGGGCAGCTGTTCAATTTCGACAGCGCGCCCAACCGCTACGGTCTAGGCCCGTTCTATGAACTGCATGTCTGGGCCTGGAAGAAGAACCCGGCCGGCACCTTCGCCGACATGAACCCGACTGTGTCGTGTGACGCGATGAAGGCCATGTAGCCGGCAGGGGCGGGGCGGCTGAGTGCGCAAATCTCCCCCCGCGAGGGGGAGATTGGGCATTCTTAGTTGCTCGCCGACAGCACCAGCACCGGCTTCTCGCTATAGAGCGCCGGGAACAGGGCCTTCAGGTTCGCCACCTTGGGCAGGTCGTTGTAGACGATGTAGGGATAGGTCGGGTTCAGCGTCAGGAAGTCCTGATGATAATTCTCGGCCGGATAGAAGGTCTTGCCGGTTTCCAGCGTGGTGACGATCGGCTCCGGGAACACCTTGGCCTGGTCGAGCTGGGCGATGTAGCTTTGCGCGATCTTCTTTTGGGCATCGTTTTCGGCGAAGATCGTCGAGCGGTACTGCGTGCCGGAGTCCGGACCCTGGAAATTCAGCTGGGTCGGGTTGTGGGCGACCGAGAAATAGACCTGCAGCAGCTGGCCGTAGGTCACCTTCGACGGATCGTAGGTGATCTCGACGGATTCGGCATGCCCGGTGCGGCCTGAGCCGACCGTCTCGTAGACGGCGGTGTCCTTGTCGCCGCCGGTGTAGCCGGAGACGGCCTTGGTGACGCCCTTGACGTGCTGGAACACGCCCTGCACGCCCCAGAAACAACCGCCGGCGAAGACTGCCTTTTCAGTGCCGGTGGCCGCCTTCTCGTCGAGCGCCGGCGGCGGGATCTTCACCGCGTCCTCGGCCGAAACCGCCGGCGTCAGCCAGAAGGCGGCGCCCGCGGCGGCCAGCGCAAGAGCGGCGAGCGCGCTGCGGAAGACGTTCGACGATTGTCTGATGACTGGTTTTTGAATGTCGGTCATGGCTTGAGCTCCTGTGACGTCCATCATGTGGAGTCTATTGGATAAGATACGATCATGCGACGGGCGAGTTGCGGCCGAAGCCTCACTTTCACGTGCATCCGGCTTCGGACCCGCGGGACCGAAGCCGGAAACAGCACCGCCTTTACTTGGCCGGAGCCATCGCATCCGTTGCCGGCTTCATGGCGTCAGCCGCCGGCTTCATGGAATTGGTGGCCATCGGGTCGGCAGGCTTCATCGCATCCGTTGCAGGTTTCATGGCGTCTGCGGCCGGCTTCATCGCATCCGCGGCCGGTTTCATGGCATTTGCAGCCGGCTTCATCGCATTGGTCGCGTCGTCGGCACGGGCGATGCCGCCGGCAAACAGCGCCGTCGAGCACAGAGCGAGAGCGAGCGCCGGCAGCGTCAGGCGGGAAGTGGTCATGATGATCTCCTTGGGGTTGGCGTTGAAGGCGCGCCCTCTTGGCGGCCGTGCTATGCGGCGCCGCTCCATGCGGCGTTGCGCAATTTCTTGTCGAAGCGCGATCTAGTCGGTCGCGGCAGCCAGGATCGGTCCGCCACCGGGCGACTGCACGAGCACGGCGGTGCTCAGGCCGCCGGACGCGGCGGGCAGAGGATATGTCGCGGCCGCGCCGGTCCAGCTGCCGAGTTTTTCGAGCGCATGCACGACATTGGCGTGCGGCAAGGTGCGGCCGGTGTTTTCGCCGCGCGAAACCGGCACCTCGACCACGCCCTTGGCATAGCGCACCAGCCAGACATCGGCGTGGCCGCCAGGTGCGGCGCCGGCGCCGATGCTGATCCTGCCGCCATCGAGTGACAATGCCGGGCCGCTTGTCCGGCCGCTCGCCGCAATCAGCTTTTCGATTTCGCCGGGTGCGGCACCGACGACATCGGCATGGCCGTTGACCACCACTTGCGGCGTGAACGGCCCGTCATGACCGAGCGCCGGCTCATAACTGACCTGGCGCCGGGTGAATTCCTGTTTTCCGAAGATATCCTTCCAGCCGAGATAGTCCCAGTAGGTGACGTTGAACGACAGCGCCAGCACGCCGGGCTGGTCCTTGACCTTGATCAGATTGGCATTGGCCGGCGGGCAGGACGAGCAGCCCTGGCTGGTGAACAGCTCGACCACGCTGAGCGGCTGGGCCGCCGCCGCACCGAGCGACGCTGCCAGCGCAATCGCCGAGAGGCTGGACACTTTGATGAACGTACAGGATCGCGACATCGGCTTGCTCCGTGGGCGGCGGCGCCTGGAAGCACCGCAGATATCCCCACTTCGCCGCTGTCGGCGCCTTCGTTACAGCGCTCACCGGTTTGTGATCGGGCCGCAGGCGTTCTTCCCTTCTCCCCCTGTGGGAGAAGGGAAGAACGCGCCCCTACCGCCAAGGCTGTAGGCTGGTATCCCGTACATAGGCGATGATGGTATCGCTAACGGCGTTCATGTCTTTCAGAACGTCATCGTTCCAAAAGCGCAGAATGCGAAAGCCTTTCTCTTCCAGGTGAGTTTTGCGGACGCTGTCAGACTCCAACTCCGCATGCTGGCTGCCATCGATCTCGACGACCAAGCGTGCTTCGAAGCAGACGAAATCGGCAATGTACTTTCCAATGGGAACCTGGCGCCGAAATTTTATCCGGTCGAGCCTGCGGTCGCGCAGTTCATGCCACAGCCGGTCTTCCGCTTCCGTCATTACACGCCGGAGCGAACGGGCGAAGCTTCGTTTGGCTGGCGGGACAGGTTGATGCGGCATGGCTTAGATTAGCCAGCTATTGCGCTCCGTCCAGCACCCCTCATCCGTCTCGGCGCTACGCGCCGATCCACCTTCTCCCGCAAGGGGAGAAGGCAAGAGGAGCAGCATCTACTGCGTCAGCAGTGTGTCGGACGGTCGCTTGTTGAAGTCGCACTTGCCCATCACGCTGTAGAAGAAGTCGGCGTTCGTAACGTCTGGCAGTGGAGGATTGTTGCCGCCGTCTTCCCATGCCTGATCGCTGGTCTCGCTGCAGGGCACCACGGCGAAGATGTCGACGACCGTGTTGCTGGCAACCTCGACGGGGAGGTATTTGGAAGGGTTCAGGGCCTTTTGTGCCGCGGTGCTGTACCCGGCGCCGAGGTAGAGCCGGTTCGACGTGTCTGTATTGTTCGACCTGAGCGGGTTGACCGGCCCGGACGGCACATCCATCTGCAGATAGAGCTTGTCCATCGTGCTCACGTTGATTGTTGCGCCACTGCTGTTTCCGGCGGAATTCGTGGTCGCGCACGTCGTCTTGAAATAGACGGTGGAGCCGTTCGTTTTTCCGCTTTTTGCCACCGCGGTGCTTTTGTAAACTCCCGCAGTGGCCGTGAAATCGGTTGTTGATCCTACTGTCGTGCACAGTTGGGTCTGAACCAGCGTATCGGTTGGTCCCGTGGTAATAGTTGTCGTCCCGTAACCTTTCGGCTCGGCAGCGGTATAGGTCTTACCACCGCTCGTATAGGAATAACTATACGCTTTGTAGTTGTAGTTGGCCTTCATCATGGCCGTCGGCGTGGTCGTGGAGGTCCAACCGTAGGGAAGGCCGTACAGAGTCATGGTCTTGTTCCAGTAGCCCGAAACGTGATCGACATTGAACGTAGCTTCGACCAGCGCCGGCGTCTTGCTCACCGCCGACGCGACGCCGACCGTTACCGTGGGAATCCTGGCGATCTGCATGAACACGGTCGGCATGGCGAAACTTGCCGAGGCCTGCGCGGTGGCGGTGCCGTTGGCGCTGACGTCGAAGCTGTTCAGGGTCGCTGCGCCCCGCCCGCCGTTTTCTCTGTAGGTATCCTGGAGCATCACCTGGCGCTGCGGCTTCGTCGAGGCCGTATCCATCGTGGTGATCGACAGGATCGCGGCGTCGAGTGCCGCCTGCTCGGTCGACCTGGTCTGGACAGCGGAGGTGTAGTCGACGGAAAAGCCGATCGCGGTGATCAACGGTATCATGGCAAGAATGAGTATCGGTGCGAACGAGCCGCTCCGCGACTCGATAAAACTGCCTGCAAGCCCCCGCATGCCTTCGTCCTTACATCAGATATTTCCCTCCGCTAACATCCCGTTCGCAAATTATGCTCTAACGGGCTTGGTTAAAATTTATAGATTTTTCGCGAAAAGCGCGAAAAAAGCGACAGGTGCCCGTGCTGCCTGCTCCGGCAAAGGCGCACAGCTTGCTCGGGCAAGCCACCCCTGCTAAACGCGCGCCATGAGCACGCCCCTCGACCACATCCGCAATTTCTCCATCGTCGCCCATATCGACCATGGCAAATCCACGCTTGCCGACAGGCTGATCCAGCTGACCGGCGGGCTGGAGCTGCGCGACATGAAGGAGCAGGTGCTGGACTCGATGGACATCGAGCGCGAGCGCGGCATCACCATCAAGGCGCAGACGGTGCGGCTGAAATACCGCGCCAACAATGGCGAGGACTATATCCTCAATTTGATCGACACGCCCGGACATGTCGACTTCGCCTATGAAGTGTCGCGGTCGCTGGCCGCCTGCGAGGGCTCGCTGCTGGTCGTCGATGCCTCCCAGGGCGTCGAGGCGCAGACGCTGGCCAATGTCTACCAGGCGATCGACAACAACCACGAGATCGTCGTGGTGCTGAACAAGGTCGACCTGCCGGCCGCCGAGCCCGAGCGCATCCGCGAGCAGGTCGAGGAGGTGATCGGCATCGACGCCTCCAACGCCGTGCTGATCTCGGCCAAGACCGGCCTCGGCATTCCGGATGTCCTGGAGGCCATCGTCCACCAATTGCCGCCGCCGCGCGAAGGCGACGCCACGGCACCCCTGAAGGCGATGCTGGTCGACAGCTGGTACGACGCCTATCTCGGCGTCATCGTGCTGGTGCGCGTCATCGACGGCGTGCTGAAGAAGGGCCAGACCATCCGCATGATGGGCACCGGCGCCAAATATCTGGTCGAGCGCACCGGCGTGTTCACACCGGCGCGCATCAATGTCGACGAGCTCGGCCCCGGCGAATTCGGCTTCTTCACCGGCTCGATCAAGGAAGTGGCCGACACGCGCGTCGGCGACACCATCACCGAGGACAAGCGCGCCACCGCCAAGGCGCTGCCCGGCTTCAAGCCGGCGCAGCCTGTGGTGTTCTGCGGCCTGTTCCCGGTCGACGCCGCCGATTTCGAGGATCTGCGCGCCGCAGTCGGCAAATTGCGCCTCAACGACGCCAGCTTCTCTTTTGAAATGGAAACCAGCGCCGCGCTCGGCTTCGGCTATCGCTGCGGCTTCCTTGGCCTCTTACATCTCGAAATCATCCAGGAGCGGCTGGAGCGCGAGTTCAACCTCGACCTGATCGCCACGGCACCCAGCGTCGTCTACCGGCTGGCTCTGACCGACGGCTCGATGAAGGAACTGCACAACCCGGCCGACATGCCCGACGTGGTCAAGATCTCGGCGATCGAGGAGCCGTGGATCCGCGCCACCATATTGACCCCCGACGACTATCTCGGCGGCATATTGAAACTCTGCCAGGACCGGCGCGGCATCCAGGCCGACCTGTCCTATGTCGGCAAGCGCGCCATGCTGATCTACGATCTGCCGCTCAACGAGGTCGTCTTCGATTTCTACGACCGGCTGAAGTCGATCTCCAAGGGCTACGCCTCCTTCGACTATCACCTGACCGACTACCGCGAGGGCGACCTGGTGAAGATGTCGATCCTGGTCAATGAGGAGCCGGTCGACGCGCTGTCCATGCTGGTGCACCGCACGGCGGCGGAAAAGCGCGGAAGGCAGATGTGCGAGAAGCTCAAGGAGCTGATCCCGAACCATCTGTTCAAGATCCCGATCCAGGCGGCAATAGGCGGCAAGGTCATCGCCCGAGAAACCATCTCGGCGCTGCGCAAGGACGTCACCGCCAAATGCTACGGCGGCGACGTCTCGCGCAAACGCAAGCTGCTGGACAAGCAGAAAGAAGGCAAGAAGCGGATGCGGCAGTTCGGGAAGGTGGACATTCCGCAGGAGGCGTTTATCCAGGCCTTGAAGATGGGGGACTAGGTCCTTAAGTAGTTTCAAAATAGAAAAAGGGTGCTAAACTGGCCGTGGCTCGGGGGTGATTCATGGCAGCAATTGCAGACTACATTTCTGAAATAATTAGCTTTCTAGTAGGTCTGGGCGCTGGTTCGCTCATAACATTTCAAATTATCAAAAATCGAGCAGGCCCTGGTGGAAACGCCGTTAATCAGGGTGGCGCTACCGCTGGTGGCGACTTAGTAGGACGTGACAAGACGATCACGAAGTAACGTGTCGATAAAGGCGCGTAGCGTGACGGCAAATTCAACCACAGTCGATCAGTCGGGAGCCAGCGCGGGTCGCGACATGGCGGCTCGCGACATCAACCATACTTACAAGAACATCGCCGCAAACCGCGTAAGCGCGATCGAAAAGCTGTTACAAAAGCTTGAGCTTGAAATTGAAAGAAATCAAGTAGCCAGAGACACCATCGACAGACTCAAACGGTTCTATTCTCAACGATCGCACGACGGTGTTCGGGGACTACGCGCAAAGTTGAGCGTGAGTGGCCGAGAGGATTCCTACTCTGATGCCATCGAAATGAAGGAAATGTTCGTCAAACTTCTAGAGCGCTGGTCTCATTATTATTCTGCTCAACAGATAATCGTATATCTGTTGGCGAGAGCTGAACGGCAGTTTAATGATATAATCCTCCCACAAATTTCTACATGTGGCGTGGTGGAAATAAACAAGTTCATGAATGAGCTAATTGTGATTCCAACTGTTGAGGACTGCGGTGCAAGCGTCCTGGAGGTAGATCATAACACCGCAATGGGGATGATTTACTGGCTGGCAGAACAATGTTTCGTCCGTTGGCATAAATGACTCAGCTCTCCTTTCAGCCTGCTTTTGACGCTTTTCATGCGGTTTTTAGGTTTTTACGTCTACGAAATGTGCTCGGCCCTTCGGAGGCGCTGGCCTACGATAAGTTGCGGATTCTGGATTTCTACCTTTTGTTCCCTCACAAAGTTCGGGACATTCGGCTGACAGCCCAGCATCAGAAGTTCAAAAAGCTATCAGACCGATATGCTTTTACTAAACCTTATGGCGAGCTACCCGATGCCAGGTTGGTATTCGAACGTATGCGCCCTATGCAAGCAGCGGCCATTCAAACCCTTGCCGCCAAGTCTTTGGTGAGTGTCGATGCGCTTGCGCAAAAGGAAGTTAGAGCCACAGGGTCCACAATTCCTCGGAGTCTCGCGGAACGAGTAGCCGAGATCAACGAATCTCAGTCCGACCTCATGGATTTCTTGGCCACTCTGGCATCGGACTATCCTCTGCAAGGGGATAACGGGCTGAAGGCGAGAACTGGCCTGTTGGAGCATCGATATGATGCGGTATGAGCCTACGCTGATAGTGACGCGTGTTGTGGTCGAGCGGGGTCATCTCGTTGTTTACAACGAACAGTTCCATGAGGGCGTTAATGTCGTCCGTGGTGATAATTCCTCCGGAAAATCGACTGTTTTAAATTTCATCTTCTATGGACTCGGGGGAGAACTCGCCGATTGGAGCGCAGTGGCTCGCCTTTGCACGAGAGTTGTCGTTGAGGCGCGTATAAACGGGCGCATAGTGACCCTTAGCAGAGAGATTTCCGAGTCGACCGGGCAGCAGCCAATGGAAGTTTTTGGTGGCCCATACGAGATGGCGACAGGGGCTGCCCGATCCGACTGGATACGCTATCCATATAGAGGTACGAGCAATCGCGAGAGCTTTTCGCAAGCAATATTTGGCCTCCTGGGAATTCCGGAGGTATCAAGCGATCTGTCCGGCAACATAACTATGCATCAGATACTTAGATTGCTGTACGCTGACCAGCTAAGCCCAATAGAGGACATCTTTCGTTTCGAAAGATTTGATCAAGCAAATTTGCGAGATACGGTAGGACGACTCCTTTGTGGCGCATACGATAGCGATCTTTACGATAACGAGCAAAAAATAAAGGAGTATAGCAAAGAGCTGGACAAGGTAATTGGGCAGCTACACTCGCTATTTACGATATTGGGCAGAGTAGGAGGGCCGGACCAGGGATTAACTACCGAATGGATTCAGGCTCAGAGACATAACCTGGAGAAGGACCGGGCTGCGGTTCAGACTGCGATCGAACAATCTGAGGCCGCACTTTTTTCCAGCGATGCAAAGGACCAATTCACACTGGACTCGCAAGAAACCGCTTACAGGCGGGTCCAAGAGATTCAGTCGAGCCTCGTGCGGACCCGTCAAGAGCGTGACGCCCTCACGCTTACGATCGCTGATTCCGATGCTTTCATTGTTAGCCTCCGGAACAAGATCGAGGCCCTGAAGGACTCTGAGAATGTGGTCGAAAATATCGGAGAGGTCAGTTTTCAGTGGTGTCCAGCCTGCTACGCGCCTTTGGAGGATGAGCCTGCTCCACATTCTTGCCATTTGTGCAAAACGCCATTTGACTCCGAACAGACCCAAGTACGCATTTCCGGTCTGATTCTTGACACCAGCCTCCAGATCAACCAATCGGAGGAACTTCAAAGGAAGCGAAGTGAGCGCCTAACCCGATTGGATATTTCACTGCGGCGACTCGAAGAAGATTGGCAACAGGCGTCCCAACATCTTGCTTCGGTGCAACGATTGCCATCGACTACATTACGAGACCGTATCGGAGAATTGCACCGACGAGCCGGATACTTGGAGAGACAGGTCGAAGATTTAGATCAGAAGGCCAAATTGGTTGAAACTATACGAGAGCTTTCGAGTCGGCGCGAGGAGCTGGAAGGTGCTATCGCTGGGCTAAAATCCTACAATGATGCACTTCGCGCTCAACAGCAGAATAGACTATCCATCGCCTATACTCGTATCTCTAACGAGGTTAAGGAGCTTCTACGCAACGATTTGAGGCGGCAAGATATATTTGAGGACCCTGAAACTATCAGCTTTACGTTTGGGCAAAACAAGATCGCTGTAGACGGGGAGAATTACTTCTCGGCTAGCTCCAGAGCGATTTTGAAAAGCAGCTTCTACCTGGGATTCCTTGCTGCAGCAACTAAGACGGAGTTCTTTCGCCATCCCCGCTTCTGCATGATTGATACTCACGAAAACATGGGGGTGGAGGCAATCCGCAGCCAAAACTTCCAACTGCAAATCCTCCGTATCTCGAAGGAAAGTAAGGTAGAGCATCAGATAATCTACGCGACTGCGATGATCGAGCCGATCTTGGAAGACGAAGCATATGCAGTCGGGGCGTTTTCCACGAGCGACGAAAAGACGATTGATATCAGGTTAAATTGAAGTGTGAGTCGGGATGGCATCATATCCTGCGCGAACGCGGCGATGGGGCCACGAAATGGCCATTTCTCCGATTGCGTGGCTCTGAGAAGCGCGACTGTTGTGTTCGGGAGGGCAGACCCACCTCGGGGTATTCTCTCCCCTCAAATGCGCACCACATCAGACACCACCGCCGCGGTCGGCCTTGCGGCGGCGCCTTCGGGCTGGCCGGCACCTTCGTCGCCAGCGCGCCGCTGCGCGAAACGCTCTGGACGATCGACGGCGTGGCTCTCGTGGTCGCCACCGCGCTGCTGACGATGAAACACCAGCGGCTGGGCAATGATTGCATAGCGGCCGGCTTCCTGACCTTCCTGGCCGGCGAGACCCTGTTGATGGCCGGCAATGCGGCGGGGCTTGAGGCCAGCGTGCCGTCCTATGTCGGCGGCATCTCGCTTTGGGCGGCCGCACTGGTCATGGTCAGCGCGCCGAAGACATTCGCCCTGTGGATGCGCCTCACCGCGCTCGTGGCCGCCGCGCTGTTTGTCGTCTCGGCTTGCATGATCCTCTGGGGCGCGCCCTTGCTGCCGACCTCGGCGCCGCTGCCCGCCGCCGGCTATCCGTTCCTGGTGCTGACCTTTGTCGGCTGGATCTGGACGCTGCTGAAGCCGGCCCGGTGAGCCTTTGTTCGCTTCCGTACCAAACGTCCGGCCTGGTTGATCGGGCATCGGCGGAACGGTAAAAAATCCGGGCGGCGGACCCAGGTTCGCCAGTGGCCGGCGCGGGCTCAGGCAACTGCCTCACCGGCATTCGCGCCGGCCATTTTCAACCCGTCAGATGATCGCAGCGATCCACCGGCTAGCCCTGCACTTGAAGGGGCGCTGACGCTTCTGACCTTCTCCCCTTGTGGGAGAAGGTGGATCGGCGCGCAGCGCCGAGACGGATGAGGGGTGCGTGACGGAGTGAGGCGGTGAAGGTTCTGCTCTGGTTCAGGGCGTTTACTGTTGGCGTATCGCCAAGCTGGAACACCCCTCATCCGTCTTGCCGCTGCGCGGCAATCCACCTTCTCCCACAAGGGGAGAAGGTTAGAAATGCCGGCGCATCACCGTCGCCCGGCCCTTCGCAGGCTCAGAGCGTTCGAGGCTCGTAAAGCCAAGCAATTGGCTTTACGTCCGCTAGCGCGGACCGCCTCTCAACTCTCAATCCACACCTTCTCAAAGTGCTGCTCCAGCGCCTGGTGCTGTTCGCAGCCTTCGACGCCTTTGCGACAGGTCCGGTAGACCGAGCGCCAGTAGGGTTGGATGATGATGCCCGAGTCGCGCAGATTCTGCTCGATCTTGCCCATGATCTCCTTGCGCGCCTTGGCGTCGGGTGTCGCCAGTGCCTTGTCTAGCAGCGTGTCGAATTCGGGATTGGCGTAGGCGCTTTCGTTCCAGGCGGCGCCGGATTTATACGCCAGCGCCAGCACCTGGACGCCGAGCGGGCGGCCGAGCCATTCGGTGCAGGAGAAGGGGTATTTGCTCCAGTCGTTCCAGAAGGTGGCGGCCGGCAGCACGGTGCGCTTGATCTTGAGGCCGGCCTCGCGCATCTGCGCGCCGATGGCGTCGCCGGTGCTCTTTTGCCATTCGACATCGACGGAGATGAGCTCGAATTCGTGGTCTGATTTGCCGGCCTCGGCCAACAGCTTCTTCGACTGCTCGACGTCACGCTTCGCCGGGCCGATATCGGCATATTCGGGGTGCATGGGGCCGACATGGTGATTTTCGGCGGGCTTGCCGCGGCCGCCGAGACCGAGCGCCAGCACGGCGGCATTGTCGACGGCGAGCTGGGCGGCGCGGCGCACCTTGACGTCGTCATAGGGCGCGTTGGCGACATTGAAGCGGGCGACGATGGTCGAGCCGGTGGCGATCTCGGAGTTCATCAGCCCCATCTGCTCGGTCTGCGAGACGGCATCGGAAGCGGTCTCGTGGTCGGTGTCGATCTCGCCGGATTCGAAGGCCGAGAGCATGGCGTTGGGGTCGGAGCCGTAGTCGACCCATTTGATGCCGTCCAAGTAGAATTCGCCCTTCCACCAGGGCTTGTCTTTGCGCTTCACCTCGGCACCGGTCTCGGCATCCCAGCTGACCAGCTCGCAGGGACCGGTGGTGATGGCCAGCGCCTTCAGGGGATCGCCGTCGCCCTCATAGGAGCGGTGCATGATCAGTGCGGGATAGTCGGCCATGCCGGCGATCAGCGAGATGTCGGGCTTGGGCAGGTTCAGCTTGATGGTGAAGTCATCGACCTTTTCGATGCCGCCATCGACCACCTTCTTGGTGTCGGCATTGACCAGCGCGCCCATGCGCGCGGCGACCGAATTGCCGGGCACCGAGGCATCGCACCAGCGGGTGAGGTTGTGGATGACATCGTCGGCGTTGAAGGCATCGCCGTTCGACCACGAGATGCCCTTGCGCACATGCAGGGTCAGCATCCTGGCGTCGTCGCTCGCCTCCCAGCTTTCGAGCAGCCAGGGCTCGAAGGAGAAGTCGGTGTTCCAGCGCACCAGATATTCGTTGCAGTGGCGGGCAACGTTGGACATCTCGACGCCGTCGAAGGTGCGCGGGTCCTTGAAACCCTTGACGTTCATGGCGACGCGCAGGACGCCGCCCTTCTTGGGTTCCGCCGCGCGGGCAGGGATGGTGCCAAGTCCGCCCAGCGCCAGCGCCCCGGCGGCGCTGACGCCGAGCCCGGCCATCAGCGCCAGATATTCGCGGCGGTTGATGCCGCCGGCCTTGAAATCGTCGGCCACGGGTTTGGCTTGCGGGTGGAGTTTGCGGTCGGTCAGCATGAATTTCATCGTCGTTCCCCTGTTGTTGATGCATGCCGCCCAAAAGTGCCCAGCGGTTTTGGGACAATGGCATGCACAGAAAAATCGCCCCGGCCGATCGACAGGCGCGGGGGCGGACGCGACCGCCGGGGCGCCGTTGCCTGAGGGGGAATGATAGAGCGGGGGGACGCCGCGGAGTGTTCGCTTTTCCGCAGTGATTGTGCGGGGTTCCGCGGGGGGAGTCGGCGATTGGCGTATGCGTTGGACGATGGCGCGGCGCGAATCTCCCTCCTTGAGGGGGAGATGTCGCCGAAGGCGACAGAGGGGGTCGGTACGACGGGACTCGACCTCCTATGTTCCATTGTTGAAAAGAGGATGCCGGCGCTTCACGCGAGACGCCCCCTCACCCAGCCTCCGCTTCGCTCGGCTGACCTCTCCCCGAGGGGAGAGGAGACTTGCAGCGCCGGCGCTTCCCTCTTCTCCCCAGCGGGGAGAAGGTGGCCGCGAAGCGGCCGGATGAGGGGGCCTTCGCTATGTTCAATACGGCCACTCACCCCTGCCCAGCGCTGCAACCGCAGCCACGATCCGCGCAAACGCTTCCGCCGCCGCCGGCACCGTGGTGCGGGCACGCAGGAAGCTGTGCACCAGCCTCGGCTCTTCGTGCCACCACGCCTTGCCGCCGGCGGCCAGAATGCGGTCGCGGTAGGTCTCGCCATCCGAGGACAACGGGTCGCATTCGGGGGTGACGATCACCGTCGGCGGCAGGCCGGTGAAATCCTTGTCGCGCAGCGGCGCAAAAGTCGGATCGTCAAGCGATTGGCGCCTGGCCGAACGGACGTCGCGGTAGAAGGCGATGTCGGCCACCGACAGCAGCGGCGCGTCGGCGTGTTCGATGTAGGAGCCGGCGCGCTCGTCCCCGCCGAGCTCGGGGTAGATCAGCA
>NZ_RZRW01001100.1:0-1068 GCF_003998745.1 Mesorhizobium sp. M7A.F.Ca.US.014.04.1.1
CGTGTCCTCCCCGCGTTCTGAGTATCCGGGCGGCGAGCCGGCCAGCGTTGAACTCGAGCGATGCCGGGCAGTTGGCATGGCTGCAATTGCAGACGAGGCCTGCAGGAAGGCTTGGGCCGAGAACCGCCGGCGTTTCCTGCGGCCATCCCGACCCGTGGCACCATACGCCGCTCCACCGATCGAGAAGGATCAGAGCCGGCTGCAGCCGCTGACCCCTTCGACCCCGGCCGATACCCAAGATACCCGTTCGAACACGGTGGCGCCATGAACGACACGGGCGTAATCGACCGCTTCCTGGAAACCTTTACCCGCTATATCGATTCCGGATTCGGCCTGCTCGGCGGCGAAGTGGCATTTCTCACCTCCACGCTGATCGTCATCGACATCACGCTTGCCGGCCTTTTCTGGGCATGGGGCGCTGACGAGGACATGCTGCATCGGCTGGTGAAGAAGACGCTCTATATCGGCTTCTTCGCCTTCATCATCGGCAACTTCAATCGCCTCGCCGGCATCGTCTTCGAGAGTTTCTCGGGGCTTGGACTGAAGGCAGGAGGATCAGCGCTCTCGGGCCCCGCACTCCTGCAGCCGGGCCGCGTCGCGCAGGTCGGCATCGATGCCGGCAATCCGATCCTCGAAGCCGCCAGCCAGCTGATGGGCTACGTCTCGTTCTTCGAAAATTTTGTCCAGATCGCAGTGCTTATGACCGCCTGGGCGATCGTGCTGATCGCGTTCTTCATTCTGGCCGTCCAGATCTTTGTCACGCTCATTGAGTTCAAGCTGACGACACTGGCAGGCTTCGTGCTGATCCCGTTTGCGCTGTTCAGCCGGACAGCCTTCCTCGCCGAGAAAGTCCTCGGCAACATCGTCGCGTCCGGCGTGAAGATCCTCGTCCTCGCTGTCATCGTCGGCATCGGCTCGGGTCTCTTCGGCGAGTTCACTCGCGGTTTCGGCGCCGAACAGCCAACAATCACGGATGCGCTGTCGCTGGTGCTGGGCGCACTGTCTCTGATGGGGCTGTCGATCTTCGGCCCCGGCATTGCAACGGGCCTTGTTTCCGGAGCCCCGCAG
>NZ_RZRW01001101.1:0-1061 GCF_003998745.1 Mesorhizobium sp. M7A.F.Ca.US.014.04.1.1
GATCAGCACCTGGCCTATGGCAGCGCTGGCGTGGCGGCGCGTCGCCTGCGCCACCGCCGCGGCGAGATTGCCGCCGGCGCTTTCGCCGCACAGCACCAGCGGCAGGCCTGATCTCGCCGCTGCCCATTCGAAGGCGGCCACCGCATCATCGAAGGCGGCGGGATGAAGATGCTCCGGCGCCAGCCGGTAATCGACCGACAGCACGTCGAAACCTGTGCCGGCGCAGAGCTCGGCGCAGATGTCGTCATGGCTTTCGAGCCCGCCGAGGATGAAGCCGCCGCCGTGGTAGTAGACCACCATCGCCTTGGCGGCGTTGCCCTCGAGCCGGTAGCGCCGGACCGGGATGTCGCGGCCGGCGGCGGCGATCAGCCCGTCGCTGGCCTTGACGCCGGGCGGGCGGCCCTGGTGGAAAGCCCGGCTCATCCTGTCATAGACGGCGCGCTGCTTGTCGATCGGCAGGCCGATGATCTCGGGCGGATGCCAGGCGTTGACGGCGTCGATATAGGCCCAAAGGGCCGGGTCGAGCCGTGTTTCGTAGGGGCCGCGCGTCATAGATCGGCGTAGAGCGCGGCCGCGTTGTCGAAGCTGAAACGCAGCGGCACCGAGCCCTCGACCTGCCAGACGGTGACGGTTTCGCCGGCCAGCAGCCGGCAGGCGCCGTCGGTGTCGGTGACGGCGCCGCCATAGAGCCGGTTGGCGAGGTTGAGGATCCCGGTCTGGTGCATGGCCGCGCTGCCGCTGCCGCAGGCATCCTTGACCAGCAGCACGCGAAAGCCTTTGGCCACCGCATCCTTGACCGACGCGTCGATGCAGGCCTCGGTCCAGACGCCTGATATGACCAACCATTCGATGCCGGCCGACTTGATGTCGCCCGCCGCCGGCCCGGTGCGGAAGGCGCTGGCCTCGGCCTTGATCAGCAGCGCCTCGCCCTTGGCCGGCGCCACCTCATGGCAGATTTCGGTCAGCGGATCGCTCTTGTCGGAAAAGGCCGACTTGCCGTCCTCGCCGAGCGGATGAAACGGGCGGTCCTGCTTGTCGAGATCGACGATGTAGGCCCAGTG
>NZ_RZRW01001102.1:0-1061 GCF_003998745.1 Mesorhizobium sp. M7A.F.Ca.US.014.04.1.1
ATGGCGAGCAATTGGCCGAAAGCGAAGGTCATGATGACGAAGTGATGGCCGCCGACGCGCAGCGAGGGAATGCCGACGATCATGGCGAAGACGGCACTTGCCAGGGCGGCCACCGGCAGTGCCGTCCAGAAGCCGACGCCGAAGTCCCGCGCGAGGATCGCCGCCCCGTAGGCACCGACACCGACCAGCGCCGCATGCCCCATCGACAGGATGCCGGTCTGGCCGAACAGAACCGACAGGCCGTAAAGCGCGATGACGTTGGTGCCGGCCGAAATCGCCAGCGACAGGAAGCGGTTCGAGGGCGAGGCGAGCGGCACCAGCGCGATCAGCGCCAGGATGACCAGCACCGGCAGCAGCGCGCGCAGCGGCTTGAGGGTGGCACCGCCGTTCATGACGCCATCCTCGGTCCGCTGGTGCCGCCGAACAGGCCGTGCGGGCGCACGATCAGCACCAGGATCATCAAGACGAAGGAGTAGGCATCGGTCCATTGCGAGAAGCCGTAGCCGGCGCTGAAGCCTTCAACGATGCCGAGGATGAGGCCGGCGGCGACGGCGCCATAGATGTTGCCGAGCCCGCCGATGAGCGCGACGGCAAAGCCCTTCATCACCATGGTGCCGCCGGTGAACGGCGTGATCGGGAACAGCGCGATCAGAAGCGCGCCACCAAGGCCGGCCAGCGCGCTGCCGAGCACGAAGACGCCGGTGATGTAGCGGCGCACCGGAATGCCCATCAAAGCGGCGGTGTCACGGTCCTCGACGCTGGCCCGCAAGGCACGGCCGTAGCGGCTCGCGGTGATCATGCGGAAGCTCAGCGCCACCACGGCGATGGTGATCAGTATGACCATGACGCGCACAGAAGCGATGCGTACACCGCCGACCTCCCACACCGTGGTCAGCGGGCGCGGGATGCTTTTCTGGTTGGGGTTCCAGCACAGCACGACGACATGCTGCAGGACGACGATGAGGCCGAGCGAGACGATGAAGCCGTTGGTCGGTCGCTCCAGCGTGAAGCGGAACAGGCCGCGCTCGAGCACATAGCCCATCAGCCCGACAGCCAGGATG
>NZ_RZRW01001103.1:0-1060 GCF_003998745.1 Mesorhizobium sp. M7A.F.Ca.US.014.04.1.1
TCGCCGACGGTGGCGCATGGACGATCATGCTGCTGCGCACCGGCACAACTTTCGTCGCGGCCATGGTCATCTGGTCGGTCTGGCGGGCACTCAGCCGAAACGCCCCGCCGCTGATCCCCGGCTGGTCCGGCCTGATCGTGGCGATATGCTACGGGCTGACCGGGATCACCTTCGTCACCGCCGTCTACCACACCTCGACCGCCGACCTGGTGTTCATCCTGGCCTTCAACACCGTCTTTGCGGGGTTGCTGTCCTGGATATTCCTGCGCGAGAGGCCGCGGCTGGTGACCATCGCGGCGATGGCGATCATGATCCTCGGCGTGCTGGTCATCGTCGGCGGCTCGGTCGGCACCGGCAAGCTGTTCGGCGATTTCATGGCGCTGTGCTCGGCCTTCTTCATCGCGGTGGCCATCACCATCTCGCGCGCCAGCGGCAAGGACATGGGATTCACCTCGCTCGTCGGCGTCCTTCTGCCGCTCGCGCTGGCGGTCTTCATGGTGTCAGGCGAAGGCTTTCATGTGAACGCGCCATGGTGGATCGTCTTCAACGGCGCCATCATCATGCCGATCTCGTTCTTCTGCCTTGCCGCCGGGCCGAAATACATTTCAGGACCGGAAGTGGCGATGTTCTACCTGCTCGAAACGGTGCTGGCGCCGGTCTGGGTGTGGATGATCTTTGCCGAGGCACCGACCCGCAACAGCCTGATCGGCGGCGGGATCCTGATCGTCACGCTCGTCGCACACTCGCTCTGGCAGCTGCATGAAGGGCGTAAGCGCCGGGTCGACTTCGCGGTGCATCACCCGGTCTAGCGACAATTCGGCTTACGGCGCAAAGCCGGTCGTTATCAGGCGCTGGCTTTCTTCGCCGCATTGGATTCCGGCAGGACCTCGATCTGCGGACCGGACTCGATTTCGGCCGCCGAATCGGCGGCCGTCTCGTCGGCCAGCTCCACTTCGCGCAGCCATTCGCGCCAGATGGCCACGAGCAGCGCCATAAGCACCGGGCCGATAAAACTGCCCTTCCTGCCGACCTTTTTCGGCCTGATCGGCGGCGTCAAGAC
>NZ_RZRW01001104.1:0-1058 GCF_003998745.1 Mesorhizobium sp. M7A.F.Ca.US.014.04.1.1
AGCGGCTGGCCTTGCTTGAGACCTGGCCCGGGGAGCCAAGCTGCAAACCCAACTTCGATTTCAGAAACAGGTTCCAGGCCTGCAGAAAAACTTAACGCTTGCTTGCATTGCATACGCCCGCAACCGGGTCTCGGAACCGGAGGCTGGCCCTCGCACCAGAGCTTGGTCCTTTCAAGGAGGGAGTCGTCCTCACCAAGCACATCCCGACCTTCGACTGCAGATGCGTGTTCCTCAGATCAGTGCAAAATTTATGGCCCTGGGGTAAAAATGCTCGTGCGAGCAGCAGGGATCTAGAGCGGCGCTTTCCTCGCGCCCACGACGGTCGGCCACGGCGCTCGATGGCCTCGGCTATCTCGATCGAAGTCCAACCCGCTGCCATGACTTCCAAAGGTCCATTCGGTGACCTGCTGGCTATCGTGTCGCGGTCAGGATATTCGTCCTAGTCGGTCGCGCCTTTGGGCTTCGTCTCGGACGTAGCTCCGTCGAGGAGACAACCCGGTGAGAGGTCACGTCGAGCAGATGCAGGCACTCAGTCAATTCTTGCCGGGCGATTGGTCTTGGATGCTTCCACGTCCAGCTGGGCGCGACTGGCGTGAAGCAAGGCCGCGATCAAATTTTGGTCGGCTGACTTTTTCCCGGTGTATAGGCACACAAGCTCGCGGGCCTGGACCATCGAATCGGATTCCGGGCTCTCCCTGATGGCTGACGTAAGAGCCCGGGAGAGGATGTCGAAATCCAACAACGAAATAACCGGTCGGCTTCCTTTCATGGCCAAATCCATCCTGTTGGTCTGCAGGCAATACTCGAAAGGTCGACATGACAAGAATCGGCATCACCCGTTCCTTCACGCGCTCAACTTCAGAAGCTCTCGGAACATTTCGCCGAGCACAGCGGCGGGGCGTGGATAACAGCGGTGCAGCGCCACCGCAATTACAAAGGTTAATTCGGCTACGCATCGAGCATCGGATGGTTTGGGACTGATTGTTCGCAAATCGCAGCTATAAATCAAATCTTCAGGGTAAGTTGACATGCTTGCCCCCCGCCGACCGCCTATGGCT
>NZ_RZRW01001105.1:0-1059 GCF_003998745.1 Mesorhizobium sp. M7A.F.Ca.US.014.04.1.1
GTCCGTGGTTGGCGTGCACATTGGCGCGGGAACGATCGACGCGACCATCACCGACCTCAGGGCCGCCTCGAAAGCCATGGCCTCGCAGCATTTCGACACCGCCACCAGCGAACCCGCCGCGGTGATCGGCATGGTGGCGCGGATCGTCGAGCAATTGATCAAGAAGACCGGCGTCGACCGTTCGCGCCTGATCGGCCTGGGGCTCGGCGTGCCGGGACCGGTGGACACCAAGCGCCGCCGCAACCTGCAGTCGGTCAATTACGACTGGAAGGACGTGCCGTTCGCCGACGAGCTCGAAACGGCGCTGCGCATGCCGGTGGTGGTCGAGCACAATGTCAGCGCGATGGCGCTGGCGGAATCGCGCTACGGCATCGGGCGCGACACGACCGCGCTGCTCTACATCTATCTGCGCACCGGCCTCGGCGCCGGCCTGGTGATCAACGGCATGCCGTTCCGTCCCGGCGGCTACGGGGCCGTCGAGCTCGGCCATGTCCAGGTGGTCGAGGATGGCGAGCGTTGCGCCTGCGGCAATGTGGGCTGCCTGGAGACATTCCTGTCCGAACGCGCGCTGGCCCGCGCCGCCCATATCGACACGCCTCATCCCAGGCGCCTGCTGGCCGCGGTGGAGAAATATCCCGACGTCTGGAACGCGGCGCTCCGGCATCTGACGACGGCCATAGCGACGGCGACCAATTTGCTCAATCCCGATCTGATCGTCTTTGGCGGGCACCTGGCCGAAGCCCCGGAAAGCTTCATCGATCATATAAGGCGGGGCGTTCCGCCACGCGTCCTGCCGCCGATGCGCGACGTGCTGCGGGTCGAGCGGTCGAGCCTCGGTCCTGGTGCCGGCGCCATCGGTGCTGCTGCGGCGGCGCTCGACCATTTTTTCTATTCGGGGGTGTCGCGATGAGCGAAGCGTCGAAGACGACACGCTCCGGCGGCGGCTCGAACGAGGATCGGGGTATCGACTATCGCGGTCTCGCGCTCAATCTCTGCGGTCTCGTCGCCGGCATCGCCATCTGGTGGGTGTTGACGGCGGGCGGCGCGGTGGGCCTGCCG
>NZ_RZRW01001106.1:0-1055 GCF_003998745.1 Mesorhizobium sp. M7A.F.Ca.US.014.04.1.1
GATGCGGAATGTGGTGTTGGCCTCATGGTCGGCGACGAACACGCCGGAGCCCTGGCGGCTGACGACAAGGCCCTCCGATCGAAGGGAAGCCATGGCTTCCCGGATCACCGTGCGGCTGACCCCGAATTGCGCGATCAGTTCCTGTTCGGTCGGCAGTTTCTCGCCGCTGGTCATATGGCCGGCGCGTATTTCGCGCGCAAACCAGTCGGCAACCTGCGCCGTGCGGCTGATCTGCGGGGGAAGGCCAAAGGAACGTTTCATCGCCATCAAGCAATAAACGAACCTCTGTCCTTGGCAACCCATTATTTATACGGTGATATGATGACATTTGCGACGCGTTGGACACGACCAATCTTCATTCGCCTTATCAGCGCCGCGCGAACATGTCCGCGGTCTCAGTGAAAGGACAGGGCGTGATGATCCCCCAAAAACCGGTGCTGTTGACCGGAGCCTCCGGCACGATCGGACGGCTGCTCTCGGCCAGGCTGGCGGCGCTCGGCTGGACCTTGCGGCTGACCGATGTCGTGCCCTTGCCGATCCCGTTGCCGCCAAACGCAAGCTTCGCCATCGCCGATCTCGAAGACCAGCAGGCGGTGAACGATCTGGCAGAGGGCTGCGGCCTGATCCTGCATTTCGGCGGCATCTCCACCGAGCAATCCTTCGAGACCGTGCTCGGCCCCAATCTTCGCGGCGGTTTTCACATCTATGAGGCGGCGCGCAGAGAGGAGGCGCGGGTGGTGTTTCCATCTTCGGTGCATGCGGTCGGCCTTTACGAGCGCACCGAGATTCTTGACCAGGACTGCCTGCTCAGGCCGGACGGCTATTACGGCCTGTCGAAAGCCTATGGCGAGATGCTGGCGCGGCTCTACTTCGACAAGCATGCGGTGGAAAGCGTGTTGATCCGCATCGGCTCGGTGCTGCCGGAGGTTCCGGACGAGAGGATCCTGTCGACCTGGATATCGCATGACGATTTTGTGCGCCTGATCGAGCGTTGCGCCGAAGCGGATCGTGTCGATTGCTCAGTCATCTGGGGCCAGTCCAACAACAGCCTGTCT
>NZ_RZRW01001107.1:0-1048 GCF_003998745.1 Mesorhizobium sp. M7A.F.Ca.US.014.04.1.1
TAAGGCCCAGCTCTAACTGGCCAAGCCGCTGGCGAAAGTTTTTGCGACCGCCGAGGAACTGGCCAAGAAAGCCGGCGACAGTTTTGTCACGGTCGAGCGGCTCTTGCAGGCGCTCGCCATGGAAAAGTCGGCCAAGACCGCCGACATATTGGCCAAGGCCGGCGTCACCGCGCAGGCGCTCAACCAGGTCATCAACGATGTCCGCAAGGGCCGCACCGCCGATTCGGCGAGTGCCGAACAGGGCTACGACGCGCTGAAGAAATACGCGCGCGACCTGACTGCGGATGCCCGTGCCGGCAAGCTGGACCCCGTGATCGGCCGTGACGACGAGATCCGCCGCACCATCCAGGTGCTGTCGCGCCGCACCAAGAACAATCCGGTGCTGATCGGCGAACCCGGCGTCGGCAAGACGGCGATCGCCGAAGGCCTGGCACTGCGCATCGTCAATGGCGACGTACCGGAATCGCTGAAGGACAAGCAGCTGATGGCGCTCGACATGGGCGCGCTGATTGCCGGCGCCAAATATCGCGGCGAGTTCGAGGAGCGGCTGAAGGCCGTGCTCTCCGAAGTCACCTCGGCCAGCGGCAACATCATCCTGTTCATCGACGAGATGCACACGCTGGTCGGCGCCGGCAAGGCGGATGGCGCCATGGATGCGTCCAACCTGTTGAAGCCGGCGCTGGCGCGCGGCGAGCTGCACTGCGTCGGCGCCACCACGCTCGACGAGTATCGCAAGCATGTCGAGAAGGATGCAGCCCTTGCCCGGCGCTTCCAGCCGGTTTTCGTCGACGAGCCGACGGTGGAAGACACCGTTTCGATCCTGCGCGGCCTGAAGGAGAAATACGAGCAGCACCACAAGGTGCGCATTTCGGATTCAGCGCTGGTGGCGGCGGCGACGCTGTCCAACCGCTACATCGCCGATCGCTTCCTGCCGGACAAGGCGATCGACCTGGTCGACGAAGCCGCATCGCGGCTGCGCATGCAGGTCGATTCCAAGCCCGAGGCGCTGGACGAGATCGATCGCCGCATCATGCAGCTCAAGATCGAG
>NZ_RZRW01001108.1:0-1048 GCF_003998745.1 Mesorhizobium sp. M7A.F.Ca.US.014.04.1.1
CGGGTCCGCCGTAGGAATGCCCCACCAGCACGATCGGTCCGGGAACCGACCGGATGATGGCCGAGACCGCCGCGGCATCGCTGGCGACGCTGCGGAGGGGATTGGCTGCCGCCTTTGCCATATAGCCGTCCCTGCCGAGTTTGGTTATGACCGCGTCCCAACTCGACGATTCGGCGAAGGCCCCGTGCACCAGCACGATCGTCGGCTTGGGCTTCGCTCCGGCCGCCTGCGCCGTTGCGCCACCCGCGACGGCAAGCGCGGCGGCCAGCGCCAGGATTCCAGTGACATTTCGCATTTGCTTTCTCCTTTGTCGGCCTTCCGTTTGACCAATGTGGAGAAGGATGCGCCGATCCGGGGCGCCGACCTATTGTGCGGAATGGTCGGTCATACGATGCCAAGGTGCAGGGTGGGTCATCGCTGCGATCAGGTGACCTGGGTATTCCGCACGCGGATCGCCGGCAGCGCAGGAGTTCGTGACCAGTACAAATCCATGGAGCTGCTGCCTCCAAACACCACTGCCGCCCCGGCGTAACGGCAAGACTCCCACCGCGAACGACATTGCCCCTGACCTTAGGCCTTCACAGCCCATGCTTTCGTATGGATCAAGCAGCCACATCGTCTGATCGTTCCGCAATGACGCAGCATTTATATTGCTATTGTGAATACGATCCAAAATTAACCATGGAGTTACCAAAATGAAGAACACATCTCTTGCTGCCGCAATCCTTCTTGTTGCAGCAGGAAACGCCGTCGCCGGAAGCGATCACTACGGATCAAACTCGGTCCAGCAACCCGCAACTTCTTCCGAGAGCATGCACACCTCCTCGATCAGGAAGACGGGCAACGATGCCGGCGTGCAGGAGACCGTGCGCAAGCCGATTGCTCCCAGCAAGGACCCGGGCCAGGGCATCTGGGGTCACTAGCACCCGAAAATTGTAGAACCTGGAAGGACCGGGGCGTCGCCCCGGTCCTCTTCACGCTTTCCAAAGGACCTTGAAAGTGCGTGGGGGCCCTGACACAGGTTCTGAGACCGGGGAGCTATAAAACC
>NZ_RZRW01001109.1:0-1047 GCF_003998745.1 Mesorhizobium sp. M7A.F.Ca.US.014.04.1.1
CACCGCCACGCCATCCTCGATCGCTGCCGTCGTGAACACCGCTTCCGCCACTCCGGCGCCGCGCGCCGCCGCCACCTCGCCTTCCGGATGCACCAGCCGCTGATATGCTATCGGGCCAGGATGATCGGACGCGGCAGACTTTGCCCGATGAGCGTGATCCCGGTATCAAGTCTTGTCACACGCGCAGCACGTGCCGCTTTCCAAAGGCAAGAGATGCACCTCCTACTGTGTCAGGGCCGTTATCGAGGGGCGCTTGTTGAAGTCGCACTTGCCGGTGACGCTGTAGAAGAAGTCGGCATTTGAAGACGGCGTCGGCACGGTTGTGCCGCCGTCCTCCCAGGCTTGATAGCTGGTTACACCACAAGGCACGATGGTGAAGATGTCGACCTTCTGCCCAGTCGGGGTCTCGGTCAGGTTGTTCGCGTCCACGCCGCTGTAGAGTCGGTTGGAGGTGGTCGGATCATCCGACTTTAGGTACTTCGGGTTGCCCGATGGCACGTACATCTGCAGGGAGAGGCCAGCCATCTGGCTGACGTCGATCGACGCGCCGGCGCTGTTGGCTGGGTACATGGTGTTGAGGCAAGTGGTTGAATATTTCTTGGTGCCGCTGGTCTGGAGTATCGCGTCTGCAGTCAGACCCGTGAAGGTGCTCACGCTGGCGGTGGTGCAAACTTGCGACTGGACAAGCGTCTTGATGTCGGCCCCGCCGTTGTTGGTGATTGTGTACACATTCGTTGTGCCGTAGCCTTTCGGATCA
This sequence comes from Mesorhizobium sp. M7A.F.Ca.US.014.04.1.1, assembly GCF_003998745.1. Classification (NCBI taxonomy): domain Bacteria; kingdom Pseudomonadati; phylum Pseudomonadota; class Alphaproteobacteria; order Hyphomicrobiales; family Phyllobacteriaceae; genus Mesorhizobium; species Mesorhizobium sp. M7A.F.Ca.US.014.04.1.1. Next base: position 758 of record NZ_RZRW01001109.1, read on the forward strand.
CCGAAGCCGTTATAGGTATACTCGATCGACATCAGCGGCTTGGCCTCCGTCGCTCCAAATGTCGTGCCGTAGAGCGTCATCGTCTTGTTCCACCAGCCCGACACCTTGGAAACCTTGAAGGTAGTCTGCACCAGGGCGGGCGTCTTGCTCGCCGCCGACCCAACGGCGACCGGCACCGTGTTGATCCTGGCGATCTGCATGAACACGGTGGGCATGGAGTAACTTGCCATGGCCTGCGCGGTGGCGGTGCCATTGGCGGAAACCACAAAGCTGTTCAGTGTCGGGGTACC
>NZ_RZRW01000111.1:0-12687 GCF_003998745.1 Mesorhizobium sp. M7A.F.Ca.US.014.04.1.1
TCGCCACCCTGTCGCCGCGGCCGATGCCGCGCGCATGCAGCTGTTTTGCCGTGTCGGCGATCATGCTGCGCAATCCGCCATGGCTGAGCGTTGCCCTGTCGGGCGCCAGAATGGCGGGGGCGTCGTCGGCGCCGGCGGCGAGACGGCGGGAGAGATCTGCGTGGGTTTCAGTTTGGGTCATGATCACCGGCTGGATTTCGAACGATTACTGGCGAGAGCCCTTCTGACGGGCTTGCCTCGATATGGGCGCCATTGGACAACGGATCACCTCAATAGCCAAGCGCCAAACCATCCTTGCGCGGATCGGAAGCGCCGGTCAGCGTCCCCTTCTCCCAGTCGATCAGCACCACCTGCCCCCCGCCAAGCGGATGATGCGGTTCGGCGATGCGGTGGCCGCGCCGGCGCAGGCCCTCGGTTGCATCAGTGGGAACGCCACGCTCGGCTTCCACTGTGTCATCGTTGTAAAACACCCTCGGCGCATCCAGTGCCTGCTGCGGGTCCATGCCGAAATCGATCATGTTGGTGAGCAGGTGGACATGGCCAAACGGCTGGTAACCGCCGCCCATGACGCCGAACGGCATCACCACGCGGCCGTTCTTCGTCGCCATGCCCGGCATGATCGTGTGCATCGGCCGCTTGCCCGGCGCGATCGCGTTCGGATGCGCCGGGTCGAGGCGGAAGCTCGAACCACGGTTCTGCAGCACGATACCGGTCTTCGGGCCGACGACGCCACTGCCGAACGAATAATAGGTCGAGTTGATGAAGGAGACCGCGTTGCGGTCGCGGTCGACGATGGAGATATAGACCGTGTCGCTGCCGGGCAGCTCGACGCGCGGCAGATGCGTGATGGCGCGGTCGCGGTCGATCTCGGCGCGTAGCCGGTCGGCATAGGCGCCGGACAGGAGCTGCTTCAGGGGCACCGGGACATGGTCCTGGTCGCCGACATAGCGGTCGCGGTCGCGGTAAGCCAGGCGTCCGGCCTCGATCTCCAGATGCAGGCGTTCGGCGCCATTGGGGTCGAGCCCGCCAAGCTCGAAGCCCGACAGCAAATTGAGCATCAAAAGCGCCGTCAGCCCCTGATTGTTCGGCGGCATCTGGTGGATCTCATGGCCGCCATAGGAGGTGCTGACCGGCGCCACATAGTCGCCTCTGGTCGCGGCAAAATCCTCGGCCGTATGAAGTCCGCCCAATTCGTTGAGCCGGCTCACCATATCGTCGGCGACCGCGCCTTCGTAGAAACCGGACCGGCCGTGTTTGGCGATGATGCGCAAGGTCGCCGCCAGTTCCGGCTGCCGATGGACGTCACCCGCCTTCGGCGCCCTGCCGCCGGGCAGGAAGATGCGCGCGGCATGCTCGTCGGCCGACAGGTCGGTCTCCGGCTCGGCCCAGTCGAAGGCGACGCGGTCGTGCACGACATAGCCGTTCTCGGCATAGTGAATGGCCGGCGTCAGCGCCTCGGCAAGGCCCTTGCGGCCATGGTCTTCGAGCAGGCGGCTCCAGGCGTCGACGGCGCCGGGTACGGTGACCGCATGCGGACCCTGCAGCGGGATGCGGTCGAAGCCTTTTTCGAGATACCAGCCGACCGTCGCCCTGGCCGGCGCTCGCCCCGAGCCGTTGAAGGCCAGCACATTGCCTTGTCCTCCGGGAGAATAAAGCACGAAGCAGTCGCCACCGATGCCCGTCGATTGCGGCTCGACCACACCCTGCACGGCGGCGGCGCAGACCGCGGCGTCCATGGCATTGCCGCCGGAGCGCAGCATGTCGATGGCCGCAAGCGTTGCAAGCGGATGCGAGGTCGCGGCAACCGCCTCGGTGGCACGAACCGGCGAGCGGCCGGGAAACTGGAAATCACGCATTCTGTCTGAATATCCCCTAGTCACTTCTGCAAATTGGTCGCTTCTGCGAATTGATCTGGTGAAATCAATGCCGCCGGCCGAGCCGAGCAGCACGCAGGCGCCGGTGACGATGAAGGCGACCTTGAAGGTGGTGATGAAGGTCTTGATGTAGGAGGCCTGCTCGAAGAATCGCGCATAATTGGCGGCGCTGAAGCCGCCCGCTTCGTCGAACAGCGACAGCCAGAACAGCCAGCCGATCGGCACGATGATGATGGCGAAGACCAGAAGCAGGCTTGGCGACAACAGCGCCAGCAGCCGTAGTGATTCACGCCGGGCGTCGGCGTGAAGTCCCTGCGTGTTGAGCTCCCGGCCTGCGGCGCTGCCGATCTCTTCCATGAGGGCGGGCTGCGCGCTCATCAGTCTGCCGCCACCAGGATCGTGTCCTGCGCATCGAGACCGAATGAGACTGGCTGGCCGGGCGCCGGCATTTTGGCCAGCACATCGCTGCGGCAATAGTCGCGCAAAGTCAGCTGGCGGCCGTCGCGCAACGCCGCGTAGCAGACGAAGCTGTCGCCCTGATAGATGATGTCGCTGACTTTCGCCTCGAGCACGTTGACGCCGCTTGTCGGTTCGGCGTCTGCCAGGAGCCGCAGCTTTTCCGGCCGCACCACCATCAGGTGCTGGCCAGCTGCCGGCACTGGTGCCGCGGTATGGATTCTCCGGTCCTCGTACCAGACGGAGCCGTTGCGGCACTCGACCGGAATGAAATTCGATTCGCCGATGAAGCCGGCTACAAATCGCGTTTGCGGCCTGGCGTAGAGGGTTTCAGGCTTGTCGAGCTGTTCGATGCGCCCGGCGTTCATGACCGCGATGCGGTCGGACATGGTGATGGCTTCGCGCTGGTCGTGCGTGACATAGACGGTGGTCATGCCGAGCCGGCGATGCAGGGCGCGCAGCTCGATCTGCATGTGCTCGCGCAGGCCCTTGTCGAGCGCCGACAAGGGTTCGTCCATCAGCACGATGCGCGGCTCGAAGACGATGGCGCGTGCCAGCGCCACACGCTGTCGCTGGCCGCCGGAAAGCTGGTCGACCCGGCGTTCGCCCAGGCCCTGCAATTTCACCAGATCGAGCGCCTTCTCGACACGTTCGGCCGTCTCGGCGGCGGCGACGCCGCGCTGCTTCAGCGGAAAGGCGATGTTGTGGAAGACGTTCATGTGCGGAAACAGCGCGTAGTTCTGGAACACCATGCCGATGTTGCGCTTGTGCGGCGGCGTGGTGATGATCTCGTCGCCGCCGACCTTGATCGAGCCGGCATTGGCCCGCACGAAACCGGCCAGGATCATCAGCAGCGTCGTCTTGCCGGAACCGGAAGGGCCGAGCAGCGTCAGGAATTCGCCGGCCTCGACATCGAGGTTAAGGTCGCGCAGCACCGGGACGCTGCCAAATCGTTTCTCGATCCCGCGCATGCCGATGGGCAACGCGGATGGCGCAATGGACAAGATTTTTCGCTCCTTAGCCGCAGAGAACAGGTGGCGAGGCAGTGGCTGGTTACGCTGCCCGCCGTAAGCTTGTGTCCGCGGCCTATTGCTGGACCAGATTGTTGAACTTCTCCGTCGCCTCGACCAGATTGTCGCGCCAGAACTCGGCGTCCTGCAGCACCTGTTTCTTGACGTTTTCGGGCGCCGAATTGATGTCCTTGATCCTGTCCTGCGGGATCTTGCCGGTCTCGAAAGCCTTCTCGTTTACTGGGCCATTGTCGACGTAGAGCGGCAGATTGGCCTGCAGCTGCGGGCTGACGAACATCGCAAGCGCCTTCATCGCGGCTTCCTTGTTCTTGGCACCCTTGGGGATGACCATGCAGTCGGCGGTCAGCACGCCCTGGTCGAAGGAGAAGCTGACCGGCGCGCCTTCCTTCTTCAAGGTGCCGGCACGGCCGTTCCAGATGCTCGCCATGTCGACTTCGCCATCCTTGACCAATTGCATGGCCTGAGCGCCGGAGGTCCACCAGGCGTCGACATGGCCACGGATCTTGTCGACGGATTTCAGCGCGCCGTCGACATCCACGGGATAGACCTTGTCGATCGGCAGGCCCGAGGCGAGAGCCGCGACGCTCAGCGTTTCGGTCGCCTGGCTGCCGCTCAACGCGCGCCGTCCCGGAAACTTTTCCACGTTCCAGAAGTCGGCCCAGGTCTTGGGGCCTTTGTCGCCGAACACATCGGTCCGGTAGATCAGCACGACGGAGGTGTAGGAAATGCCGACCCAGTCATCATGGACAAGCTTCGGATTGATGCCGCTCTTGTCGATAATGCCGTAGTCGAGCTTCTCGAACAGCCCTTCCTTCGAGCCGCGTGCGCATTCGTCGGCGCCAAGCTCGGTGATGTCCCATTTCACCGCATTGCCGGTTACCTGCAGCCGTACGTCGTCGAGGCCGTTGGTGGTGTCCTCCTTGATGGTGATGCCGAGCGCGTCGGCGGTCGGCTTGAAGAACGCCTTGGTCTGCGCTTCCTGGTAGGTGCCGCCCCACGAGGCGACGGTGATGGTGTCGCCCGCCATTGCGGGGGCCGCGAGGGAGGCCATGAGGCCCGCCATCGCAACGATACTAACGCTTCTGGTCCTGTTCATTTTTTCGGCTCTCCACCGGTGTTCCCATTGTTTTTGATTTCGCATTCTATTTTGTATACAATTTTGAGTGTAGCTTGGGGATCAGCGATGTCAACACCGATCGGCGCGCCTGGGGCCGTCAACCCGGGCTGGGAGATGGGGCGCCGGGGCGTGGCAAACCGCGCCGACTTTGAATACAGCTATGCATGAGAACATATGCCGGCGGAAAGACCGGAGAACTGGAAACGGAACTTGGCCAAGGAAACCAAAAACACGCTGCGCGACTCGGTCTATTCCGCGCTCAAGGCGATGATCGTGACCGGCCAGATTCCGCCGGGCTCACGCGTCACCGAAAACGACATCGCGGCGAAGCTGACTGTCAGCCGCACCCCGGTGCGCGAGGCCTTCAACCGCCTCGAGCGCGACGGCCTGGTCACCGGCCGGCCGCGCCAGGGCTATGTCGTCACCGAGTTCGACATCAACATGTTCCGCGAGGCCTTCGAGATCCGCGAACTGCTCGACGGCCACGCGACGGCACTGGCCGCCGCTGCTGCGACGGAACAGGACAAGGCGCGGCTGCGTGCCATGCTGGCCGAATGCGAGCGGCTGGCCGCCATTCCGGAGCGCACCACGCGCGAAAAATTCCAGGAGCTCGAAGTCGGCATCGACCTGCACCGCGTCATCGCCGAAATCAGCGGCAATGCGATGCTGCATGGCATGCTGTGCGGCATCCTCGACAAGTGCCAGCACTATGTCTGGACCGAACTGTTGTGGCTCGACGAATGGAAGATCGCCCGCGACGAGCATGCCGAGATCGTCGAGGCGATCTGCGCCGGCGATGCCGCCCGAGCCGGCACGCTGGCCCGCGCCCACGTAAGGGGCTCGCGCGACAATGTGCTGCGCCTGCTGCAGGCGAAATCGGACTACCAGAGTTTTCTGGCCAAGGCGTCCTGAGCGGCGCTGGCGGCGGCGTCAGATGGTCCGAGCGGCCATGGATATTGCTATCGACAGCACTACTATATGTCTCACGAACTGCGACGAGGACGGTCCAGTGCTTCCCTCGACAGGGCTCGATCGGTTGAGCGCATTTTCGGATGGCGTGTTCGCCGTCCTCATCACGGTGCTGGTCCTCGACTTGCGCCCGCCGGAGTTGCCGACGTTCAAGGCGCTTCTGGAGCTCTGGCCGACATGGCTGAGCTACAGCGTCAGCTATCTCTTCATCGCCATCGTCTGGGCGAACCATCATCATCTGTTACGCCACGCCAGGGAGGCGACAGCCAGCCTGATGTGGTACAATTTCGCGCATCTGTTCTCGGTTTCGCTGCTGCCGCTGGCGACCGCGTGGATGGCGGTCAGCGAGCTGGCGCCGCAGCCGGTCGCCTTCTACGCCGCCGTCTTCTTCCTGGTGAACCTGACCTACATTCTTCTGATCCGCGAACTCATCGACCCGATGCCGGAGAACGCGGTTCCGCTCGCGGTGCGCAAGCGCATGCGCATCCGGTCGCTCGCGACGCTCTGCCTATTCGCGCTGGCGGGGCTGGTCGCCCTGAAATATCCAGTCGCGGGCTTGGCGATCTGTTGCTGCTGCTTGGCCGTCTATCTCAGGCCGGAAGCGCCGGGGGCAGGCAAAAGCTCGGGCAAAGGCTGAATTCTCGCACCCGACGCGTTGGACGGCTTCAGCCCTTGCGCTCCTGAAGGCTGTTGCCGCCATCGACCACCAGCAGGGCGCCGTTGACATAGCTGGCGCCTTCCGAGGCCAGGAACACGACCGCGGCGGCCACCTCATCCGGTCGCCCGGCCCGCGCCGGCGGCGTATTCAGGGCGGCTTGCCGCTCCATCTCGCTCGACGACCCTGTTTCGATCCAGCCGGGAGCCACGGCGTTGGCCGTGATGCCGTTTTTCGCCACTTCGAGCGCCAGCGTGCGTGTCAGGCCGACCATGCCGGCCTTGGCGGCGGAATAGGCTGATGTGCCTTCGAAAGACACCAGCGGTCCGGTGACCGACGCCACATTGACGATACGCCCATAGCCCGCTTCGACCATCGCCGGCAGAAACGCCTTGGTGACGAGGAATGCCGTCTTCAGGCTGACGTCGATCCCCTGATCCCAGTCGGCCTCGGTCATGGCGAGAAACGCCTTGTCGACCGATGGCGATGCCAGCGAGCCCATGCCGGCATTGTTGACCAGGATGCCGACCGCGCCGACATCAGCCCGCAACCGCGCGACATCGGCAGCGATGGTGAGATCGGCGACCACGGCCTTGGCGTCGATGCCTTCTGCACGGAGCTCAACGGCGCGATCGAGCACACGCCCACTGGCACCGGTGAGAAAAACGGCATGGCCGGCATGGCCGAGCTGGCGGGCAATGGCGAAGCCGATGCCGTCGGCCGCTCCGGTCCCGGTGATAAGTGCTCGCTTGGTGGTAGTGATGGATGTCAATTCAGGCTCCGTTGGTTCCGCCTGCCGTGCGCGGTCGAACGCCAGCGGTCACAATCGTCGAACCATATAATCCATGGGGTACATAGCGCGCCTATTTTTCCTGTTAAATCGCATGCAGCGCGTCGACGGTATGGAAACCCGAAACACGTTCCATCATGGAAATTCAGTCCGACCAGCTCGCGGCTGTGAAAAAGAAGTAGGGGGAAATAGTCCTAGGTTGTGACAGGCTTCGGCAAGGTGAGCCAAGGTGGACGCTTGAGGTGGACCCGACTGCCGCCGACACTTATCTTGCGATCATACCGGGCTGAGAACTCGGAAATGAGCATGAGCGCCGCGAAGTAGGCTTCCGTCGCATAGCGGATTGTCCATTTCGTACCCAGACCGTACCGTCCTTCCATCATCTCGCGTGAATTGGGGAGCTTCTTTAGGAGGCCGCGGTTGATGCCGGAACAATGCGGAAGCGCGTCGTCGTAAAGGTAAAAAAGGTCGTGGGTTTCACGATACTTTCTGCCTGTCTTTTGAAGAATGAATGCCTTTATCGTCCGTTCGATTGCCATCTGCATCGACCACATTGCAGCGCCCCTTGCGGTATCACTATCAGTAAGCAGACCTATTGCCGCGTTTTGAAGATCAGAAAGAACCCCATCAATCAATTCCGTGATTTCATGATCCGGCGCGGTCACTCCCATCGTGTTCATTCTGATCCTGCGCAAGGCGGTGGCCACCGCCGTCGTCCTCGTTTTCAGTTTTCGGCTTTCCGTCAGGTCTATCTTCGCGAGGTTGGGCGGGTTTACGAGCCAGTCGGTGGGCGTCTCGCCCTGTTCAATGCCAAGGGGGAAATGAAGCCAAACGGTTTCACCAGGTGTCCCCGGCGTGGTGCGTGTTAGTGGAACGCGGATTTCAATCGGGACATGCCGAACAAGCACTACGCCCGACGCAAAACCCTCCCCGCTACTCTGATCAAAAGCACTTCCGTAGGTATCGCGATACCATGTCTCAATATGGTGGAAGATCACCGCAAACCATGGTTTCCCTGCAAAATCCTCCTTCGTGTCGCCCCGAATGTCCAGAATGCTTTCTAGAACGAACTTGATTGAAGCCCTAAGCGGACGTTGCCAAAGTGGGAGCTCCTCCACCTGAAGCTCCAAGTCGATTAGCTGCATATGCTCGGCAATAGCTTCTTCAAGCGTCACTTAGGACCTCCGGTCGTGCGGAACAATTATATGATGGAGAAGGAAGTAACGGACAGGTCGACGCTTTTCCCATAGATGTTCGAAAATTGCGGATTGTTGCCCCGTCGCCGCGTTCCCATGTTCCGGCACTCAAACCGGAGACAATGAAATGCCGAAGTCAACAATCAGTGCCGCCCTTTTACAAGAGCACCTTCACGGTGGCGGGTCGGTCTATGAAGAGGGGCAGAAAGCCTGTCGACGCCACGTCCCGCTGCGCAAATGCCCCTATACGGATAGCGGTCGCCGTGAAAGGTGGATGAAGGGCTGGCACGATGAACAGGCTGAGTTCATGACCAGCTAGGTCGTCCGCATGAGATCTATGAGGTCTGCCGAACTTGAACTGAAGCGCAAGGAGTATTTCAGTCCTCCCGGTTCGCCCATGCGATCATTTCGTCCGTCACTTGAACCGGTCGGGACTGATAGAGCTTTGAGATTGTTACGAACCGATCAAGGACCTTTTGGTCAACATCCGCGTCCACGTCAAAATCTCGTTTGAGCCGTTCTTTGGTTTCCCGCCAGACCTTCAAGGCGTAACCTGCCAAATCCTCCTTGATCGAAATCTTGAAGGGGTCTTTGATGTCTTCAGGTATCTCGCGAAACTGCGCCCAGCGCCGATTGTAGCCTTCATTGTCACGGACGGGACTTCCAAACTCCTGCTCGATCCTTTGCCTTGCAGCCTCTTTTCCTTTATTCGTAGCGGCTCTTAGTTTCCTGATTTCGGGCATCGTCATGTCGAAAAGGAAAGTGTCATCCATTTCCTTTTTGATGTCCGAAAAATCGACCTTCTGTCCAAGGGTGTTGTGCTGCGTGACAAGATCATCATAGAGCTTCCAATGATCATTCCACTTTCCTGCAACCCCGATACGCCCCGCCTTCACCTTTCCAAGTATAACTTCCCGCGTGTAGATCGAAACGATATCGCGCAAGCGTTCAATGAGGTCAGCGGCTTCTTTCTGCTTGTCCTCCCAAAGCTCCGCTTCAAAGCCCAGCCCTTTGAAGCGTTTGAAGCGCGAAACGTTGGCGTAGAGAAAGCTGAGAAAGCCAAGGCCAAAGACTGCGGCGGCTTCTGTCACTTTTTCCTGATAGATCAATGTCAGGCTCGCGCCGAGCAGGGCCAAGCCGACGATCACAAACAAGACCCGTTCCCAATTCGTAACGAACCACTTCCCAAAGGGTTTAAGCATTGCCTTGATTGATCCCCGCGCCTTCTTGCATAGATGGCGGGAAGATCGGCAATGCGCAACTGCTACCCGTTCCGTGAGGCTGCCCGAGAATGGCTTCCTCACGGTTTGTCACCCTCGATGAGAGTAGGACAGCCAGTGAACCGCATATGAATTAGTGGGAGTATCCGTGGGGCTTTGAGCCCCATTCCGGGATTTTTACGGCTTTTTGTTCCCCTCTAGGCTGTTGAAGGCAACATAGAAAAGGTCGGAAATCCCAACGGTCTCATATAATTGTTTGGCGCGCCCGAAGAGATTCGAACTCCTGACCCCCAGATTCGTAGTCTGGTGCTCTATCCAGCTGAGCTACGGGCGCGCAACAGGCCATGCTTTCCATGACCCCGCAATCCGATCGTAAACGACCGGTCGCGACGAGACGTGTTCCCTAGCGACTGAATTTCGGAAAAGCAAGCCGATCCGGCAAAAGTTTTGTCACAAGTGCCTTGGTTGGTGATGAAGGCTGGGATTCCGGCAGATGGCAACGGTCCGAAGTTGAGCCGGTTCCTGCTCATTGGAAGAAGCATCGGGCCAGAGGACAAGAGGGCCGGGCGACCCGGCGCTCTAAACCGTCACGCCGGGCGGCGCAGGCCGTTGCGGGCCTGGTCGAGCCGGACCGGCTGGTCGGGGATGGTGACGGCGAATGTGGTGCGCCCGCCAATGCTCTCGACCAGCTCGACCGTGCCGCCATGCGCGCGGATCAGTTCGTGCGCGATCGCCAGGCCAAGGCCGGTGCCGCCGCTGCGCGCCGAGCCGCGAAAGGCCGCGAACAGGTTTTCCCGCGCCTTGGGCGGCAGGCCGGGGCCGGTGTCGCTGACGGCGATGCGGCTGACGCTGCCCAGGCGCACGGCCGACACCGCCAGGCGGCGCACCAGGGCGCTTTCACTGTCGGTCGCCATCGCTTGCACGGAATTCCGGCACAGATTGGTCAGCACCCTGAACAACTGGTCGGAATCGGCATCGACCTCGAAGGCCGGCTCGACCGAATTGACGAACTCGATGCCTTGCTCAATGTCCAGCAGGCCGTGCACGTCCTCGACCAGTTGCCGCAGCCTCAGGCGTCGGCGCGCCGGCGGCGGCTCCTGCGTGCGGCCGTAGTGAAGCACGCCTTCGGAATAAGACACGGCGCGGTCGAGCGCGCGCAGCAGTTTCGGCGCGAAGGCCTGCACCGTCGGATCCTTGACCTGACGCAAGCGGTCCGACATCAGCTGCGCCGAAGCCAGGATGTTGCGCATGTCATGGTTGATCTTGGAAACCGCCAGGCCGAGATCGGCAAGATGCTTCTGCTCGGAGAGCATTTTTTGCAGCCGTTCCTGCATCTGCGACAGCTCGCGCTCGGCAACGCCGATCTCGTCGGCGCGGGCAGCCGGATGGATGATCCGCCCGGGATCGTCGGGCGCCTCGGAGAAGGACAGCATCGAGCGCGTCATCGTCCGGATCGGCCCGATCATGATCAGGTCGATGGCGGCGTAGACCAGCATGGCGGTGAACAGCGAGATCAGCAGCGAGACGAAGGCGACGTTGCGCGAATAGCGCAGCATCGCGTTGCGCAGGCTGTTGTCGGGCATGATCAGCTCGAACTCCTTGTCGGATTCGCCGACCGGACCGAAGACGCGCAGCATACGGTCGCCGCCGAAAAACAACGTGTCGAGCGCACCGGTCATGCCCTTGATCATGCCGATCGAGGCGATATCGATGTGTTCGTCGACCTTCGGCGGCATTTCGGCCACCACCAGCAGCCGCGAGACGCCTCCGTCGCGCACCGCGATCGCCTTGGCGCCGATCGCCATCAGCACGTCGTTCTGCGCCGTGCGCGACAGCGAGGTGGGTTCACCCTGCACCAGCACGATCGACACCGCCGCCGCCGTGCTCAGCCGCTCCTTCAGCCAGTTCAGCCGGTAGCTGGCGATCCAGGGCAGGAAGATCAGCACTTCGGCCAGCAGCACGAAGACGATGGTCAGCAGCAGCAGCTTGGTCGACAGGCCGCGCGACAGCGGCACCGTGCGCACGCTGGCCGGCGCCTCGGTGGACCCCGCCGTGCCGATCCCTTCCTGTGCCTGTATGGTTTCGCTCATGCGGCTAATGTCTTCACGATCACTTGATCAACGCAGATTAGGCGATTACGGCTTTTTTGCCAATTTCATCCTTGGTCGCAAACATAAACCGGCCTGAATGGCGAAGCTTTCGGCCCGACGACTCCGGATTGACTTCCAAAAGCCTTCTTTCTATAAGCCCGCACACGCTCGGGCCATTCGTCCCGGCGCGGTTTCGATCGCGCCAAAGCCGGCTCGGCAAAGCTCCTGTTACACAGTGACAGAATCAAGAAGGGCCGCACCCCGCGGTATTAAAACAAATGAAGCGTACCTACCAACCGTCCAAACTCGTCCGCAAACGTCGGCACGGCTTTCGTGCCCGCATGGCCACCAAGGGTGGTCGCGGCGTCGTCGCAGCTCGCCGCAACCGCGGTCGCAAGCGGCTCAGCGCCTGAACGGAAGACGAGATCGTTGCCCGCATCCGGCAAGCCAGTGGGACCAAATCCCAAGCGGCTTCTGAAGCGCGCGGAATTCCTGGCTGTCCGTCGTGGTGAAAAACGACGCGGGCGGCTTTTTCTCGTCGAAGTTCTCGACCGCGGCGACGGCCTGTCGCCGCGCGTCGGCTACACCGTCACCAAGAAGGTCGGCAATGCGGTTGTCCGCAACCGCGTCCGGCGGCGGCTGCGAGAAGCCGTCCGTACGCACGCCGCAAGTGACATGGCGCCTGGCAATGACTATGTCATCGTCGGGCGCGAAGACGTGCTTACCACTCCGTTCGGCCAGTTGAAGGCCGAACTCTCCCGCCGACTGCGCGGAACACGATAGGCCAAGGGCTTTCGATGGAAAACAACCGGAACTTCTTCATCACCATCGCGCTGTCGGTGCTGATCCTGGCGGTATGGCAATATTTTTATGTGTTGCCGCGCAGCGAAGCGCAGCGCGAGGCCGCCCGCGTCGAACAGCAGCGCGTCGAGGAGCAGAAGAAGGCCGCCGGCACCAATCCCGGTACCGACACCGGAACGCCCGCCGCCCCTGGCGCCATTCCCAACGCACCCGGCACCGATGCCGTCACGCCGGCCGGCCGCGAACAGGCGCTCGCCACGACGACCCGCGCGAAGATCGACACGCCGAGCCTTGAGGGTTCGATCAACCTGACCGGTGCCCGTCTCGACGACCTCAAGCTCAAGCACTACACCGAGACGGTCGACAAGAACTCGCCCGAGATCAGCCTGCTCAACCCGGCGGCACTGCCCAATGGCTACTATGCCGAGATCGGCTTCGTCGGCAACGACAAGACCGGCGCGGTGCCCGGTCCCGAAACAGTGTGGGCT
>NZ_RZRW01001110.1:0-1046 GCF_003998745.1 Mesorhizobium sp. M7A.F.Ca.US.014.04.1.1
CGGGCGAAGGTGATCGGCTAGGGCGCCAATCTCGGCGTCACGCAGCGGGCGCGCATCGAGTTCGGCATGAATGGCGGCCGCTGCAACTCCGACGCCATCGACAATTCGGGCGGCGTCAACTGCTCCGACGTCGAGGTCAACATCAAGATCGCGCTGGCTTCCGCCATGCGCAAGGGGTCGTTGACACGCCCGGCACGCAACAAGCTGCTGGCCGAGATGACCGAGGAGGTCGGCTCGCTGGTGCTGTCCAACAACTACCAGCAGACGCTGGCGCTTTCGATCGCCCGCAAGCGCGGCCTCGCCGACATCGCGCATCAGAGCCGCTTCATGACGGCGCTGGAGGCGCGCGGCCTGCTCGACCGTGCCGTCGAGACGCTGCCGTCGCCGGCAGCGCTGGCCGAGCGCGAAGCGCGTGGCGAACCGCTGACCAGAGCCGAACTCGGCGTGCTGCTCGCCTATGCCAAGATTGTGCTGTTTTCCGACATCGTCGCCAGCGACGTGCCTGATGACGCGCATTTCGACCGCGACCTGATGGGCTATTTTCCCGACCAGATGGCGAAGAAATACGCCGCCGAGATCCATGGCCACAGGCTGCGCCGCGAGATCATCACACGGGTCGTCGCCAACGATCTGGTCAATCGCGGCGGCCCATCCTTCGTCAACCGGCTGCAGGAGGCCACCGGGCGCACCGCCGCCGACGTGGTGCGGACCTTCGCGGTGGTGCGTGACGGTTTTGCCTTGCCGGCGCTCTATCGCGAGATCGACGCGCTCGACAACCAGATCGACGGCCAGGTGCAGCTCGATCTCTATCAGATGGTCAGCCGGCTGATCTATGTGACCAGCGGCTGGTATCTGAAGAACGATGCCGGCACGGCACCCCTCAGCCAGCGCATTGCCGAGTTGCAGGAAGCCCGCAAGGCGCTGGAGCCCAAGCTCGTTTCGCTGCTGCCGGCCTTTTCACGCGAGCGCATCGAGGAGAAGCGGCATGGGCTGTTCAAGGCCGGCGCGCCGGAAAGCTTGGCCGGGCAGCTGGCACTGAGCGAGGT
>NZ_RZRW01001111.1:0-1046 GCF_003998745.1 Mesorhizobium sp. M7A.F.Ca.US.014.04.1.1
CGACCAACCAGACCATTTCGACGGCAGGGCCGCTGCGGATCGCCTCGGCGCGCGCCTCCATGAAGGCAAGTGCCTCGGGATAGGCGGTAAGGCCGGGCTCGATCAGCCATTCGACCGGTGCCGAGCCGGGAAGCGGCAGGAACGATGTGGCGATCTGGCTGCGTTCGGTCATGGCGTATCGTCTTTTCGTTTGTCCATGGCGCGCCCAAAAACGCCTCGCACCTTTGGGCGACATCAACTTGCCTTCCATATGGCGATATCAGGCGCAAACGTCCAGTTCCGGCGCTGCGTTCGGGCCCTGTGGAGCATTATGCCAATCGCCTGACATTATTGCTTGCCGTGCACTTGTTTCACCGGAAACGATTTGCTACACGCCGCGAGCCGGTCGGTTCCGGCTCTACCACGTGCGGTCGTGGCGGAATTGGTAGACGCGCAGCGTTGAGGTCGCTGTGGGGCAACCCGTGGAAGTTCGAGTCTTCTCGACCGCACCATTCTCTTCCCAGAATCCGATTTGTGCCGGTCTCGCCCGCTGCGGGCCGGACGCATTTCGTTGATATTCCCGCACTTTACGCCACTTTCTTTTTGAGCGTCGGATTCTCCCAAAACCGGTTTCCCCCTTGGGTCCGATGCTCTAGACCTGATTTGCACCTTTTCCGGGATTCTTGTGGCGGGAGGCGCTGGTGGAAGGCGAGCACGAACGGACGACCGGCGCCGGGGCCGCCGAGGACAACCACGCCGACATCTATGGCGAGGACGGCGCCGTGCTTTCGTCCTTCCTGGCGCGGATCGGCGCGGCGATCGCCGACCGCGACACGCTGACCCTCAAGCATGAAGTCGACGACCTGCACCAGTCGGAGCTCGGCGATCTGCTCGAGGCGCTGCATCCCGAACAGCGCCGCGCGCTGGTCGAACTCCTGGGCGCCGATTTCGACTTTTCCTCGCTGACGGAGGTCGACGAGGCGATCCGTATGGAGATCGTCGACAATCTGCCCAATGCGCAGATCGCGCAGGCGGTGCAGGAGCTCGATTCCGACGACGCCGTCTAC